>JBEGOO010000026.1:0-3413 GCA_041182045.1 Verrucomicrobiota bacterium | reverse complement strand
CGAAACCGAAGACCGGGTAGGTCAGGGAGACGGTGTAGTCATCCTTCTTGCTGAGGGCGTCGTTGCCGTAGTGCAGACCGAGGCTGAGACCCTTCACCTGGGGGATCTCGTGGCTGTAGTTGGCTTCGTAGTAGTAGTCGGCGAGGGCGCCGGAGATGCCCTTGGAAACCTTGAGGGTCAGGCCAGCGTAGGTGGCCGCGACGTTGGCCTCGGCGCCGGTGGCGTAGGAGGAGCTGGCGCTGTAGGTGTAGTCGATGTAGCCGACGGAGAAGTCGACGGCGCCGAGCTTGAAGCCGTAGTTGGCGTAGAGGTCGACCTCGGTGCCCGCATCGAGGCTGGAGCCCCAGACGCCGGCGGTGAGGCCGCTGATCGGGGTCTTGGTCAGGTCGATGCCCCCCTGGAGGGCCAGGTGGTTCGCGCTGTAGGAGATGCCGCGGAAGACGTAGTTGCTCGTCAGCGCGACATTGCCCGAGGTGGTGAACGCCGGGGTGACGGCGGGGGCCGACTGGGCGAGGGCCGAGGCGGCGGTGAGGGTGAGGACGGTCAGGAGGGTGGTGTGTTTCATAGCACCAGCCTGTTTGCTCAACCTATGCCAAAGTGCCCAAAATCGCCCTGAACGCATTTGAGCAGCCGTTTTTGGGCAAAAACACCCTTCGGGCTGACGATTTAAGGGCAGCCCTGCCAGAAAAGCGTCAAGCCATCCGCTGGCGGATGGCTTGCTGGTAACATGCCACATAGGCCTGCGCCGCCTTCCCCCAGCTGAACTCCTCGCGCATCGCCTGATTTTGGGCGGCCGCGAAATCCCCGGGTTGGGCATAAAGCGCCACCGCCTGCTCCAGCGCCCATTCGATGGCGGCCACATCCGCGTGGTGGAAGACGATGCCGGTGCCTTGGCGGGCGGACGGGCTCCATGGTTTGACCGTGTCGGCCAAGCCGCCGGTCGCGCGCACGATCGGCAAGGTCCCGTAGGCCATCGAGTAGAGTTGGTTGAGGCCGCAAGGCTCGAAGCGGCTCGGCATCAGGAAGAAATCCGCGCCCGCCTCGATGCGGTGCGAGAGGCCGTTGTCGTAGCCGATCTTCACGGCGCACCGTCCCGGGAAGACCTCGGCGAGGCGGCGATACTCGTTCTCGAGCGCGGCGTCCCCGCTGCCGAGCAGGGCGAACTGCAGCTGGCCGGAGCGGAGGAAGCGCGGCAACGCGCGCACCGCGAGGTCGAGGCCTTTCTGATCCCAGAGGCGGGAGATCACGCCCACCAGCGGCACGCCGGGCGTCTCGTCCAGCTTCAGCTCGCGCTGGAGCGCGGCCTTGCACGCGGCCTTGCCGGCGAGGTCCTGCGCCGAGAAAGTCCGGGCGAGGTGCGGGTCGCGGCGCGGATCCCAATCGTCCGTGTCCACGCCGTTGAGGATCCCCTCGAGGTCGCGTTGGCGGCGGCGGACCACGTCGTCCAGCCCGTAGCCGTATTCCGGCGTCAGGATCTCGCGCGCATAGGTCGGGCTGACCGTCGCCACGCGGGTCGCGTGCAGGATGCCGCCCTTGAGGAAGTTGACGCCGCCCAGGCATTCGAGCTCCTGCGGTTGGAAGAGCCATGCCGGCAGGCCGAGGTAGCCGAGGATACGTCGGTCCAGCAGGCCTTGGTGCTGCAGGTTGTGGATGGTCAGCACGGAGGCCGCCCGCCCGAGCGCCGAGTCCTTCAAGGTCGTGTTCAGCAGCACCGGCATCAGCCCCGTGGTCCAGTCGTGGCAATGGACGACGTCGGGGATCCAGCCCGTCGCGAGGCAGGCCTCCAGCCCGGCCCGGCCGAAGAACGCGGCGCGCTCGGCGGTGTCCGCGCGGTGCGGGTAGATCTCGCGGGCGCCGTAGAAGTCCTCGTGCTCGATGAACCAGGCCTGGCAGCGCGGGGCGAGCGTGAGCGAGCGGACGCGGCAGGCGGCGCGGGCGGGGTCGCCCCCGACCGGGACGCGGAGGCTCTCGAGCGCGATCCCCATCCGCTCGCGGTCCGGCACCGAGCCGTAGAGCGGCGTCGCCACCCGGACCTCGTGCCCGAGCGCGGCGAGCTGCTTGGCGAGGGCCACGGCGGCGTCACCGAGCCCGCCGGCCTTGGACCAAGGGGCGAGTTCCGGGGTGAGGTGGAGGATCTTCATGCGGAAGGGGAGGGGCGGTCGCCGCGGCCGACGCGGTTGAGCAGGGGAAGGAAGGCGAGGAGGACCAGGAAGGCGAGCGCCATGGCGACGTTGCCGGCGAGGTCGTGCACCGTGCCGAGCGCGGAGAAGCCCGGTTGGCCCGGCGCGACGCCGGCGAAGTCGAGCTCGAGCGACTTCGAGCCGTGCCCGAGGGCGTGGAACGCCAGGTAGGTGTTGCGGCCGAGGTTCAACGCGAGGGCCGTGCCGCCCGCCAGCAGGAGCATCGCCGCCCCGCGCAGCAAGCGGCCGAGCGGACCGCCCTCGAGGAAGAGCGCGGCGAGGAAGGCGCCCGCGAACACGCAGGCCGAGAGCGAGCGGATCCCGGAGCAGGCGTCCGCCACCCCGACCGCGTCGCCGTTCGCGAAGACGATGGTGTTGCCGCTCACGCGGATCGCCTGGTCGGAGACGCGGAGGAAGCCGGAGACGATCTCGGTCACGTTGGTGAGCAAGGCCAGCTTGATGCGGTTGTCGACGAGGTAGAGGAACGGGCCCGAGATCAGCCAGACCGAGGCCGGGAAGATCATCAGCGCGGTCAGGCGCCAGCGGGCCTCCGCGGAGGGGTCGGCGCCGTCGGGCCCGCGGGCCGAGAGCCAGGCCGTCGTCAGCGTGAAGGCCGTCAGGCCGGCCGCCATCAGCATCGTCGGCGCCGGGCCCGTGCCGTAGAGGATGCGGCCGAGCGCGCCGACGGCGAAGGCGAGCAAGGCGCCGAAGGCCGCGACGCCGGCGAGGCGGGTCAGCCAGGGCGCGGCGGGCGCCGAGATGAAACCGCGCTCACCGGTGAGCAGCGGGCGCAGCTCGTCCCAGCGATCCCAAAGCACGTAGGCCGCGAAGACCGGCACCAGGTAGCCGAAGGTGTAGTCGTCCTTGGTGCTCCAGGTCGCCCATTGGTCCCAGGTCGTGAACGCCATGAGCGCGACCAGCAGGCCGCCGAGCCCGACCGTGACGGGGTCGGGCCGGAGGGCGGGGCGGGGCGCCGCGGCGGCCATCCTCAGAACTTCGGGACGGCCGCGAGCAGGCGGCGCGTGTAGGCTTCGCGGGGCGAGCCGAGGATCTCGGCCGGCGCGCCCTGCTCGACGACGCGGCCCTGGGACATCACCAGGATGTGGTCGCTCACATGCTCGATGACCGCGAGGTCGTGGCCGATGAAGAGGTAGGTCAGGCCGAGCTTCGCCTGCAGGTCCTGCAGGAGGTTCACGACCTCGGCCTGGACGGAGACGTCGAGCGCCGAGACCG
>JBEGOO010000025.1:0-5042 GCA_041182045.1 Verrucomicrobiota bacterium | reverse complement strand
TCGACACCCCGGGGCACGTCGACTTCGCCTACGAGGTCTCCCGCTCGCTCGCCGCCTGCGAGGGCGCCGTCCTGCTCATCGACGCCTCCCAGGGCGTCGAGGCCCAGACCGTCGCCAACGCGACGCTCGCGATGAACCAGGGGCTCGAGATCGTCCCCGTCATCAACAAGGTCGACCTCCCCAGCGCCCGGCCCGAGGAGGCCCGCCGCCAGGTCGAGGACATCCTCACGATCCCCGCGCAGGACGCCGTGCTGGCCTCCGGCAAATCCGGCATCGGCATCGACGACATCTTCGCCGCGATCATCAAGCGCGTCCCGCCGCCCCGCTGGGCCGACTACCCGCAGCACCGCGCGCTGGTCTTCGACTCCCTCTTCGATTCCTACAAGGGCGTCATCAGCTACGTCCGCGTCTTCTCGGGCACCTTCAAGGCCGGCCAGACCATCGAGCTCATGTTCAACGGGGTCCGCTCCGTCATCAAGGAGGTCGGCATCTTCGCCCCCAAGATGAAGCCGCAGGACGAGCTCGGCCCCGGCACCGTGGGCTACATCGTCATCAACATCCGCGAGGTCGCGGACGTGAAGGTCGGCGACACCATCACCCTCGCGGCCGACCCCGCCAAGGAGCCCGTCCCGGGCTTCAAGGAGGTCCGCCCGATGGTCTTCAGCGGCATCTACCCGCTCGACACGGCCGATTACGAGAAGCTCAAGACCTCGCTGGCCAAGCTGGCGATCAACGACTCCTCCCTGACCTACACCGCCGAGAGCTCGACGGCCCTGGGCTTCGGTTTCCGCTGCGGCTTCCTCGGCCTGCTGCACATGGAGATCGTCCAGGAGCGCCTGCGCCGCGAGTACGACCTCGACATCCTCTCCACCTACCCGTCGGTCGTCTACAAGGTGTTCACGACGGACGGCAAGGAACTGATCCTCGACAACCCGGTGATGATGCCGGACGCCACCTCGATCGAGCACATCGAGGAGCCGACGATCCGCGCCCACCTCCACATCCCGGGCACGTCGATCGGCGACATGCTGGCCTTGGTCCAGGAGAAGCGCGGCATCTGCGAGCGCACCGAGACGATCGACGGCGACCGCGTCGTCCTGGTCTGCCTGCTGCCCCTCAACGAGATCCTGGTCGACTTCAACGACCGCATGAAGTCCATCACGCGCGGTTACGGCTCGATGGACTACGAGCTGGGCGAGTACGTGACCTCGGACCTCGTGAAGATGGACATCCGCGTGAACGAGGAGCCGGTCGACGCCTTCTCCTCGATCGTGCACGCCTCGAAGGCCGAGGGCCGCGGGCGCGCGCTCTGCGAGAAGCTCAAGGAGCTCCTGCCGCGCCAGTTGTTCAAGGTGGCGATCCAGGCGGCCGTCGGGTCCAAGGTCATCGCCCGCGAGACGCTCGGCTCGGTCGGCAAGGACGTGACGGCCAAGTGCTACGGCGGTGACATCACCCGCAAGCGCAAGCTCCTGGACAAGCAGAAGGAGGGTAAGAAGCGGATGAAGCAGATCGGCAAGGTCGACATCCCGCAGGAGGCCTTCATCAAGATCCTCAAGAACGAGGACTGAGGCCCGCCCGGCCCATTCCAGGCTTTCCCTCCCGGGCGGGGCCGCTAACTTGGCGGTCCCCGGCCATGTTCTCGATTTTCGCCTCCAAGGCGGGCAAGACCCGCAAGATCGCCAAGCAGCTCCTGGAGTTCTCGGAGAAGATCGACCTCTACCGGCGCGACGTGCTGCCGGCGGCCGACTTGTCCGAGCAGCTCGAACGGGCGGCCGAGCTCCGCGCGAAGCTCAAGGAGAAGCCTTTCCAACTGGTCGAGGTCGAGACCGCGATGGACCGGCTGCACGGGGTCATGACCCGCAATGGCGGGATGATCTACCCGGTGTCCGCGGGGACGGATTACACCGAGATGATCGTGATGGCGGCGATCGTCGCCGGGGGGATCCGCAGCTTCTTCCTGCAGCCGTTCAAGATCCCGACCAACTCGATGTGGCCGACGTACAACGGGATGACTTCCGAGGTGCGCCAGCCGAACGACCCGGCGCCGGGTCTCGGGGCGCAGGCGTTGCGCAAGGTGACGCTCTGGGCCTCGACCTACGTGATCCCGGCCGAGGCTTCCGGCCAGGTCGGCATCCCGGTGGATTACCGCCGCTACGCCGACGGTTCCTACCAGATCGGCCTCCGCCCGAAGGTGACCACCCCCGACGGCGGGTTGCTGGGCACGGGCCTGCTGCGCGGCGCGACCGACACGTACGCGCTCGACATCGACGGCCACGCGCAGGCGATCGCGATGCCGGGGGACTTCGGTTTCGAGGGCGTGCTGCTGCGCACCTATTTCCCGGAGGAGGCGGCCTTGCCGCTGCGTCGCCAGGACGCCGATCGTTGGCAGGCGGTGTTCCGCAAGGCCATCGCGGAAGGGCGCGTCAAGCAGACGCCGGCGGGCGCGGTGCTGCTGACCGGTCGCAAGGCGGTCCAAGGCGAACCGCTCCTGAATTTCGACATCCTGACGGGCGACATGCTCTTCGTGGACCGCGTGTCGTACAACTTCGTGGCCCCGAAGCGCGGCGACACCTTCGTGTTCCGCACGAACAACATCCCGGGGCTCAACGACCGCTACGGCAACCCGTCGCAGAACTACTACGTGAAGCGTCTCGCCGGCGTGCCCGGTGAGCGCCTGCGCGTGAACCCCGAGGGGCAGCTGCTGGTCAACGGCGTCGCGGTGACCGCCCCGGCCCCGATGGCCGCGAACAACCGCCGCGACACCGCGGCGGGCTATTACGGCTACCTGGCCGAGATCGGCGGCGACCGCTACGCGCTGCCGCTGGTCGAGGAGTACACCGTCACCGACCATCACTACTTCGCCATGGGCGACAACTCCGCCAACAGCTACGACTCCCGCGGCTGGGGCGAGGTGCCCGCAGGCGACGTCGTCGGCCAGCCTCTCTTCATCCTGCACCCGCTCACCGCCCGCTGGGGCTGGGCGAAATGAGCGAGGAGGGCGGCGCGGCTTTGCCGCCCTTTTTCCACGCCCTGGCGACGTTCAGCTGCAAGGCGAACCGGTTGTATCGTGTTTATCTCCTCCCTCAGGAGTGGGTTTTCGTCTGGGCAGGCAAAGGCGGGGAGGGGGCGGCGGGTGCCTTGGCGACGGCCAGTTCGAGCGCGTCCGGTCGCGGTTTGGGGGCGGTGCTGGCCAGGATGCTCGATCCGACGGAGCAGAACCTGGCGCGGCTGGAAAAGCTGGATTCGACTCCTTTCGAGGCGCAAATCGCCGACCACCCGTTGAACCTGCGCCTGCCGGTCGCCGGTTTCACGGAAGCCCGCTTCTGTCCGCGCTCCGACGCCCACGCCCGCCTGTTCTCCGACCATCACCATCAGGCGCGGCTTTTCCTTCGTCACCGCGCGGTCGGCAAGTATCGGTTGGGCTTGCAGACGGTCGAGGAGACGCGACTGGCGATGCGCGAGGTTCCGCGCCGTCTCGGGGCGCTGGGGGTGGTCGTCCGGCTTGAGCTCGCCCCGCCTGAGCGCGAACAACCTTGCGGCTGCGTCTTTTGCCGCCGAATCCGCGAGGGCGCGTGAGCTGCCCGACAGGTCATGCGAAGCTTGATGGCAAATCGACGGAGGGTATGGTCGTAGGACTGGAGCGACACCTCGATGATTATTCTGAAAGAGCAAGCCGATCATTCGAGCTATCATCGGCACGGCGAATTGGAGGCCGTCCTGAAACTTTCGGCTGGACGGAAGGAGCGGATGTTGACGGCAGGGCTTGCGCTAACCGTGGTTGCTATGGTTGGCGCGGTCATCTTGTCGTGGGCAGGAGCGGCAAAACTTGCCCTTTGGCTCGGTCTGGGTGCCTTTGCGGTGCTGATGGGTACGGTGATCATTCTGTTGCCCTCGTTCTGGCCGCGTTGCCCGCTGTGCGGCGCCCGACTGAGCCGGATTGAGCGTACCGGAGGGGGGTCTCGCCCCATCCTCGTCTGTTGCCATGCTTGCCGGATCTACGCCGACAGCGGTGAGCTGGATGGCGATTGAATCTAACCCATCAACCAGATGAATAAAACACGCCTTGGATACGCATTGTTGGTCGCCGCCGTTTGCGGGCTTTTGGCATTCTGTTGGTATCTCGATGCCAGCCAAGGTCCTGGCTACCAGTCCTTGTCTTCTGAGACCAAGGAGATGATGAATCGACAAGGTTGGTCGTACCATGAGACGTTGGGCGTGCCGGGTAAGCCCGTGGGAGAAATATGGTTCTCAGCAAAATCTAAAATGCTAACGGTGGAATGGAGGGAGCGGGGTGAGATCAAGATTAAGGAATTTGGGCAATCTGAACGCTGGTATGCGGTGGTTGCTTGCGAGAAGGACGACGGTGATTCATTCGCCGTGATGTTTAGGAAGTCGAAATAACCTAACGTTCGAGGTGGCTTGCTTAGGTGCTTAAGCTGAGCCATCCATCCCCCATTCCCTCATCCACCCCTCATGTCCTTGACCCTCTACCGCCACTATAAGGGCAACCACTACCTCAGGCTCGGGGTGGCGGCGCATTCGGAGGACCTTTCGCCGCAGGTGGTCTATCGCTGTCTGTATGATAACCCCGAGGCGCGCACGTGGGTGCGTCCGCAGGGAATGTTCGAGGGCCTGCTCGAGGATGGGCGCCGTCGGTTCACGGCGATGGGGCGGTTGCGCCTAGTGGGGCCGGCGGACCTGCGCACGGTGCTGGGCTTCGGGTTCGACGCCTGGCACGAAGGCCGCTCCTTCGATGAGTATTGCGCGTCGAAGGATACGGATCGCAACCACCTGCGCGGCACGCGTTACCTGCTCGAGGATGCCGAGGGTAGGGCGGTCGCCGCGATGAACGTGATCCGTTTCAGCCCGGCGGTCATCGGGTTCGCCTCCGTCGCGACCGACCCCGCGCATCGCGGCAAGGGGCATTCCGCGCTCCTCGTCCGGGCCGTGATGGAACTCCATCGCTTCCTGCACGGCGATGTCCGCTTCCTGCTCTTCTCCGAGGTCCCTCCGTCGGTCTATGAACGCCATGGCTTCCGTGT
>JBEGOO010000024.1:0-4450 GCA_041182045.1 Verrucomicrobiota bacterium | reverse complement strand
GTCGATTACTTCAAGTCGCTCGGCTACGAGACGGGCCCGGTCAAGGGCACGTACGTCGGGTTCTTCCACGGATCCGGCCACGGTCTCGGCTACGACATCCACGAGGAGCCGTACCTGTCGCCGCGCAACCCCGCCCCGCTGCAGGCGGGCAACGCCATCACCGTCGAGCCGGGACTCTATTACCCGGGCATCGGCGGTTGCCGCTTCGAGGATTGCGTCGTGCTCACCGCCAAGGGCTGCGAACTCCTCTCCAAGCATCCCTACCGCTGGGAGATCGCCTGAGGATGGCGACCGGCCGGGGCAGGGCGGGGACCCACACGACGTTGACCGACGCCGCCCGTCCCGTCGCCGAGGCCTTGGAACGCCACGGCCGCGTCTCCCGCGGCGTCATCACCGCGGGCCTCGGCGCGCGGACCTTCTCGATCAAGGTCGTGCCGATCACCGGCGGGCTCCGCGTCACCGTCGTCTCGAAGGGTTCCCGGCAGGATCTCCGCGTCTACGGTCTCACCGTCGAGCGCGTGCGCGCGCTCCTCGGCGGGCCGGACTTCGCCCATTACCTCCTGAACCTCCCGAAGTGAGCGCCACGCCCGAGATCCTCGCCGAGACGACCGTCGCCGATTGGGCCGCCGCCGGAGAGGGTTGGACGCACCTGCCCTACCTCGCGGCGTTCGCGAGCCCGGACCGGCCGGCCCGTTGGGCGAGCTTGCTCGCGGGCCGCCACCACGCGGTCCTGGAAAGCGGGCGCACCGGCCGCCTGACGATCGTCGCCCCGCGCGCCCCGCGCGCCTTGGCCTTCATGCCGGACGGTCGCGTCGTCGTGTCGACCGACGCGGGGGCGCACGAGGAGCCGAAGGAAGCGCCGCTCGCCTACCTGCGACGTTGGTCGCGCGAGGTGCGCGCGCCGCGTCTGCCGGGTTGGCCGGCCTTCCAAGGCGGTCTCCTCGCGGTGCTGGGTTACGAGCTCGCCGCGGGTTTCGAACCGGTGCCCGCCGCCCCCGCCGACCCCGTCGTGCCGTTGCTCGCCTTGCTCGACACCCCGGAGGCGCTCGTGCACGACGCGGCGACGGGCCGGCTCACGGTGGCGATCCTCACGCCGGTCTCCGCCCGGCCGGAATCGGCCCATCGCGCCGCGCGAGCGCGCGCGCTGGCGCTCGCCGCCGAATGGTTCCGCGCGGTCGCGACCCCCGCGCCCGCGGCGCCGCCGTCGACCGACCAGCCGGCCGTTCCCTTGCGCGTGTCGCTGTCGGCGGAAGGGTTCGTCCGCGCCGTCGAGCGCGCCCAGGCCTACATCGCCGCGGGCGACACCTATCAGGTGAACCTCTCGACGCGGCTCGAGGTGCCGCCGGTCGACCCGCTCGCGGCCTACGAGGCGATGCGCGCGGCCAACCCTTCGCCCTACATGGGTTTCGCGCGCCTGCCGGGCGTCGCGCTCGCCTGCGGTTCGCCCGAGCTCCTGGTCTCCGTCGACGCCGGGCGGGTCGCGTCGCGGCCCATCGCCGGCACCCGGCCGCGCGGCGCGGACGAGTCCGCGGACCTGGCCTGGGCCCGCGAGCTGGCGGGCGACACCAAGGAACGCGCCGAGCACCTCATGCTCGTCGACCTCCTGCGCAACGACGTCGGCCGCGTCTCCGCCCCGGGGACCGTGCGCGTGCCCGAGTTCATGGCGGTCGAGCGCTACTCGCACGTCATGCATCTCGTGTCGCAGGTCGAAGGCGAGCTCGCCGCCGGCGCGACGCCGGCCGACGTGATCCGCGCGCTCTTCCCGGGTGGCACCATCACCGGCGCGCCGAAGGTCCGCACGATGCAGGTCATCGCCGAGCTCGAGCCCGTCGCGCGCGCCTTCTACACCGGGTCGTTCGGCTGGATCGGCGCCTCGGGCGACCTCTGCCTCAACATCATCATCCGGTCGCTCTGGACCGCCGAGGGTCGCGCCTTCGTCCAAGCCGGCGCCGGCGTGGTCGCGGATTCCGTCCCCCGCCGGGAACACGCCGAAGCCTGGCGCAAGGCGCAGGCCCCGTTGCTCGCCGCCGCGCGCGCGGCCTTGCCGCCATGCTAGCCTGGCGGTCCGACGGGTGGTCGGAGGTGGCGGAAGGAGCCACCGTCGCGCAACTGCATCCCGGCGCGAGTTTGTTCGAGACCTTCGCCCTGCGCGGTGGCCGCGTCGAGGCGCTCGCGGACCATCTCGCGCGGCTCGCGTCGGCCGCCCCGCGGCTCGGGATCGACCCGCGCGGGCTTCGCCTCGCGAACACGACGGCCGCGGCGGACTGGGCCCCGGTCCTGCGTCCGTTGCTCGCGCGCGCCGGCTTGACCGACGCGATCGCGCGCCTCGTGGTCGTCCCGGATGGCCGCGGCGGGGCCGTCGAATGGGTGACGGTCCGGCCGTTGCCGCCGACGCCGCCGAGCCTCGGGCTGCGTCTGCTCGCCACCGTGCGCGACGAGCCGGAATGGTCGCCGCGGCCGAAGAGCGGGCCGTGGCGCAACTCCGGCGAAGGCTTGGCCGAACTCGCCGCCGCGGCCGACCCGGCGACCACCGAAGGCCTGCAGTTCGACGCGCGCGGGCATCTCAGCGAGGGCACGCGCAGCGGGATCGCCTGGCTCGAGGGCGACCGTTGGTGTTTCCCCGCGGCCAGCACGGGCCGCCTGCCGGGCACGGCGGCCGGCCAGTTCCGCGCCCTCCTCCAGGCCGCGGGCCGGACCGTCGCCGAGGTCGCCGCGCCGTTCCCGACGCGGGCGACGGCGTTCGCGATCCTGCGGTCCACGCTGGCGGGCGGCGGGGTCGTCGCCCACGAGGCGCGCGACGCCACGGGCGTCGTCTGGCGGCCGACGGACGCGACGGAGGCCCGCGCGCGGCTGGCCGACCTGGCCGCGGCCCGCGCTCAGCGCTGCGTCAGCCTGCTGTAGAGCGGGAGCGCGGTGGCGAGGATCAGCAGCGCGAGGAAGGCGACGCTGAGCAGGGCCGACAGGCAGACCGTCACGAGCAGCTGGGTCATCCGGCGCAACGCCTCCTCCGCGGGCAGGCGGAAGGCGCGGAAGGCGGCGACGGTCGTCAGCGACCCGAGCGCGAACAGGGTGAGCAGGGCGCCGGTGAAGTGGTTGAAGAAGAAGTTCGTCACCGCGGAGATCGCGCTGGGCTCGCTCGCGATGAGCGTGAGGAGCACGGGCTGCGCGCGGAACGCGATCGCGCCGGCCGCGGCGGGGAGGGCGGCGGTCAGGAAGACGGCGAGCGCCGAGGCGAGCTGCTGTTCGCGGGGGGTCATGGCCGCAGTGTCCCCGAGCTTCCGCAGGCGGTCAACGCCGGGATTCTCCCTCGCCAATCCGGCCAAAGCATCCTAGTCAGGGGGCGCATGGACCATTGGATCCTCTGGCCCGTCTTCCTCCTCCTCAACGGGGGCGCGGCCGCCATCTCCCTCGTCTCGGGCACCGTCGGCGCCCTCTCCCATGCCGAGCTCGAGGCGCTGCGGCGCCGCGACGCCAAGGCCGCGGTCTCCCTCGAGCGCAGCCGCGGCGACCAGGGCAACACCCTCGCCGCCTTCGAGGTCCTCACCGCCGCGGCCGTCGGCATGAGCGCGTTGCTCGGGGGCATCCTCGTGGGCGCCCGTTTCCTTCCGGACGCCCTGGCCGGGGGGCTCAGCCTCGCGCTGGCCGCCCTCGCGATCATCGCGATCTCCTTCGTGATGGCGTGGCTCACCGTCATGCTGCCGCGCAAGCTCGGCATCCATTTCCGCGTGGCGCTCGCCCCGCGCATCGCCCCGACGCTCTCGCTCGTCCGCGGGGCGGCCTCCATCCTGCGCAGCTTCGGCAAGCTCCATGATTCGCTCGCGCCGCCCGCCGAGACCGGGGTCGACCAGGCCGACGCCGACATCGGCAGCCTGGCCCAGGCGGCGGCGCGCGAGGGCAAGATCACCCAGGCGGAGAGCACGCTCGTGGCCAACGCCGTGCGGCTCGACGACATCCCCGTCTCGCAGGTGCTCACGCCGCGCCCGGTGGTGACCGCGCTCGACGCCGACCTCACCGTCGCCGACGTTCTGCGCCTCTACCCGAACGTCCCGCACGGCCGCATGCCGGTCTGGGAGAAGAACCCCGACCGCATCATCGGGCTCGTCCGCCGCCGCGACCTGCTCAAGGCCGCCGGCGAGGACCGCCACGCGGTCACGGTGCGCGAGCTGATGGGCAAGGCCCACCTCGTGCCCGAGAACGCCACCTTGTCCGACGCCTTGCACGACCTGGTGCGCAACCACCAGCAGCTCGCGGTGGTGGTCGACGAGTTCGGCGCGTTCGCCGGCGTCGTGACGCTGGAGGATGTCTTCGAGTCGCTGCTGGGCGTCGAGATCTACGAGAAGGACGACCCGCACCCGGACATGCGCGAGCTCGCCCGCCAGCGCGGGCATCGCCTCGGCCGCAAGGGCGCCGGCGAAGGTCCGGCGAAACCCGCGCCATGAGCCCGGCGACG
>JBEGOO010000023.1:0-3978 GCA_041182045.1 Verrucomicrobiota bacterium | reverse complement strand
GCGCAGCGCGAACGTTTCCGCCTGGTCTGCGAGAACGTGCGGGCCGCCTTCGCGGCCCGGATCCGCAGACTCGAGTGGATGGACGCGGAGACCCAGGCCTGGGCCTTGCGCAAGCTCGCCGCGATCAAGCTGCGCGTCGGCTATCCCGACAAGTTCCGCGGCTACGAGGGCGTGGAGATCCGCGCCGACGGCCTCGCCCAGAACCTCGACAACGTCGCCAAGTGGTCGCGTGCCCGCGCGTTCGCCCGCGTGGGCGGGGCGCCCGAACGCGAGGAGTGGGGGATGCGACCGTACACCGTCAACGCGTACTACAGCCCGATGAACAACGAGATCGTCATGCCCGCGGCGATCCTCGCCGTGCCGACGTACGAGGGCGACGCGCTCGACGACGCGGTCCTCTACGGCTTCATCGCCTGCACGATCGGCCACGAGCTCACGCACGGGTTCGACGACTCCGGCCGCCGTTTCGGCCCGACGGGTCGCCTGGAGCAGGGCTGGTCGCCGCCGACGGAGAAAGGTTTCCGCGAGCGTTGCGACCGGATCGTCGCGCAGTACGACCGCGAGGAGCCGCTGCCGGGGATCCGCGTCAACGGCAAGCTGACCTTGGGCGAGAACATCGCCGACCTCGGGGGCGTCGAGATCGCCCTCGACGCCTTCCGGACCACGGAGGCTTTCCGTTCGGGCCGCCTGGTCGCGGGACAGACGCCGCTGCAGCGGTTCTTCCTGGCGCATGCCTTCGCCTTCGCCGGCAACATCCGCCCGGAGACCCAGCGCAACCGCCTGCTTTCCGACACGCACTCCCCGATGCCCCAGCGCATCAACGTCGTCCTCCGCAACGTCGACGCCTTCCATGAGGCCTTCGGCACGAAGCCCGGCGACGGCATGTGGCTCGACCCGCAGGAGCGCGTGAAGATCTGGTGACCTTCCCCATGCGAACCCTGCTCCTCGCCCTGCTCGGCGCCCTGACGGCGGCGGCCGCCGAACCCGCCGCCCCGGCGAAGGCCCCGAACATCCTGATGATCATCTCGGACGATCATGCCTGGTTCGATTACGGTTTCATGGGGTCGAAGGTCGTCCGGACGCCGCACCTGGACAAGCTGGCCGCGGAGTCGCGCGCCTTCCCGCGCGGGTACGACACCAGCTCGTTGTGCGGTCCGAGCCTCGCCTCCATCCTGACCGGCCGGCATGTCCACCGGCACGGCATCACCGGCAACGACCCGCTCGTCCCCGCCGACATCACCCCCGCGGCGCGTCCGAAAAGCCCGGAGTTCCTCGCGGGCCGGACCCGGATGATCGAGCTATTCCAGAAGTCGCCCCACCTGCCGCGGCTCCTGGCGGAGCGAGGCTACGTCAGCCTGCAGACGGGGAAATGGTGGATGGGCGACTATACGACCGGCGGTTTCACCGAGGGTATGACCAAAGGGGGGCGTCATGGCGACGTCGGCCTCGACATCGGCCGGAAGACCTTGGCTCCGCTCACGGAGTTCATCACGCGCGCGAAACAGGAGGGAAAACCGTTCTTCGCCTGGTACGCGCCGATGATGCCGCATGACCCCCACAACCCTCCGGAACGCCTGCTCGCCAAGTACCGCGGGAAGTCGCCGACGATCCAGGCCGCCCGTTACCACGCGATGGTCGAATGGTTCGACGAGACGATCGGCGAGGTCCGCGCCCACCTGGAGAAGGAAGGCCTGACGCGCGACACGGTCATCGTCTACCTTTCCGACAACGGCTGGATCCCCCGCGCGGACAAGCCGGAGGTCGACTTCGCGCGCTCCAAGCAGTCGCCCTTCGACGGTGGCATCCGCACCCCGATCCTCGTGAGCTGGCCGGGCCACGTCGCGCCGATGGTCAGCGAGGTCCCGGTCAGCGCCGTGGACCTGATGCCGACCTTGCTCAAGCTGGCCGGCGCGCGCGTGCCGGCCGACGGCGACGGTCTCGACCTGCTCGACGACGCGGCCCTGAAGGCGCGCCCCTTCGTCGCCGGTCAGAACTCGACCCATGACATCCGCGATCTCGGCCATCCCGCCGCCAGCCTGCGTTACCGCTGGCTGGTCGCGGGCGACCTCAAGCTCATCGTCTCGAGCGGCTTGCGGACCGGCGTCACGCTGCACGGTTCGGGCGACGCCCTCGAGCCGCCGCGCCTCTTCGACCTCAAGACCGACCCGGACGAGCGGCGCGACCTCGCCGCCGACCGGCCGGCGGAGGTGAAGCGGCTGACCGCCCTCCTGGATGGTTGGTGGGACGGTCGCTGAGTTTGCTTGGAACCCCGGCCGTTCTGGTCCCTCTTATAGGCAGACTCCCATGCGCCCCCTCCTCCCCGTGCTCACCCTGCTCGCCGCCTCCGCCGTCGCCGGCGACCTCACCTTCTACGTCGGCACCTCCGGTGCCGCCTCCAAGGGCATCTTGCGCGGCACGATCGACGCCGAGACCGGCCGTCTCTCCGAGCCGACCGTCCTCGCGGAGGCGAAGGGTCCCTCCTACCTCGCGCTCTCGGCCGACGGCCGCACCCTCTACGCCACGGCCGAGGTCGCCGCCGGCGGCGTCGCCGCCTACCGGTTGACGGAGGGCAAGGCCACCCTGCTCAACGCCGAGGACACCAAGGGCAAGGGCGCCACGCACGTGTCGATCGACCAGACCGGCAAGTTCCTCTTCGCCGCCAACTACGGTTCCGGCTCGGTCGCCTGCCTGCCCATCAAGCCCGACGGTTCCCTCGCGCCGGCGAGTTCCTTCCTGCAGCATGAGGGGAGCGGCCCCAACCAGGGTCGCCAGGCCGGCCCGCACGCGCATGGCATCTACCCCGACGCGGCCAACCGTTTCGTGTACGTGCCCGACCTCGGGACCGACGACATCTTCATCCACGCCTTCGACGCCGCGACCGGCGCCTTGAAGCCTGCCGCCGCCAAGTCCGGGCGCGTCGCCCCGGGGTCCGGCCCGCGGCACCTCGCCTTCCATCCCCGGGGCGGCTTCGCCTACGTCTGCAACGAGATGGCGATGACGGTGAGCGTCTTCGCCGTCGACGCGACCACCGGCGCGATGAAGGAGATCCAGGTCCTGCCGAGCTTGCCCGCCGGCGCCTCCGCGAAGGGCGCCTCCACCGCCGAGATCTTCTGCCTGCCGAACGCCCAGGCACTCTACGTCTCCAATCGCGGCCATAACTCGCTGGCGGCCTTCGCCATCGGCGCCGACGGCAAGCTCGCGCCGCTCGGGCACACGCTCGATGTCCCGGCCGTCCCCCGCGGCTTCGGCCTGAGCCCCGACGGGCGCTGGCTCGTCTGCGCCGGCCAGAAGTCCGGCACCTTGAACGCCTACCGCGTCGACCTCGCCACGGGGAAGCTGACCGACACCAAGCAGTCCGTGGCCGCCGGCGCCGCCTGCTGCATCGTCTTCGCCCGCTGAGCCGACCGGTCCCGCGATGAAGCCTTCCGCTTTCCTGTTCCTCGCCGGGACGGCCGCGCTCGCCGCCGCGGAGGTCGACTTCGACCACGCGGTGGTGCCGCTGCTGCGCCAGCATTGCGCGGAGTGCCACGCCGGCGACAAGAAGAAGGGCGGGTTCTCGATGAACACCCGCGCGGCCTTGCTCGAGGGCGGCGAGAACGGGGCGGTGCTGACGCCGGGTGACGCGACGAAGGGGCGCCTGCTCGAGGCGATCGTCAGCGCGGACCCCGACACCCGCATGCCGCCCAAGGGCGCGCGCCTGACGCCCGCCGAGGTCGCCACCCTGCGCGCGTGGGTCGGGCAGGGCGCCCGCTGGACCGAGGGTTTCGCCTTCAAGCAACCCGGCTATGAGCCGCCGCTCAAGCCGCGCGTCGTCGCCCTGCCCGCGGCCCAGGACGGCCGGAACCACCCGCTCGACCGCGTCCTCGACGCCTGGTTGGCGGAACACAAGCTGCCGCGCCCGCCGCGGGTCGACGACGCCGCGTTCCTGCGCCGCGCCTCCCTGGATCTCGTCGGTCTGCTGCCGAGCCCCGAGGAGAC
>JBEGOO010000022.1:0-6787 GCA_041182045.1 Verrucomicrobiota bacterium | reverse complement strand
GACCACCCGCTGGCGCCCAAGCGGCCGCCGCTCAAGGCCCGCGCCAAGCGCGTGATCTACCTGCACATGTCGGGCGGCCCGCCCAACCTCGACATCTTCGACCCCAAGCCGGCGCTGGTGGCGCACAACGGCCAAGCCTGCCCGGATTCGTTCCTGAAGGGCCGCACCTTCGCCTTCACCAGCGGCGTGCCGAAGCTCATGGGCTCCCCGCGCACGTTCAAGCAGTACGGCAAGGGCGGCCTCTGGATGAGCGACGCCGTGCCGAACTTCCAGACCGTGGCCGACGACGTGACGCTCCTCCGGGCGATGCACACGGACCAGTTCAACCACGCCCCGGCGGAGCTGCTGCTCTTCACGGGCCACGCGCGCCAGGGCCGCCCGTCCATGGGCTCCTGGGCGACCTACGGCCTGGGCACCGAGAACCAGGACCTGCCGGGCTTCGTCACGCTGATCTCGAGCGGGACCCAGCCCAGCGGCGGTCAAGGCTGCTGGGGCAGCGGTTTCCTGCCCTCGGTCTTCCAGGGCGTGCAGTGCCGGAGCAAGGGCGACCCCGTGCTCTTCGCCAACGACCCGCCGGGCATGACCCGCGACCTCCGCCGGGCGACGCTCGACGCGCTCAAGGACCTCAACCAACGCCAGCAGGACGAGCTCGGCCACGCCGAGACCGTCACCCGCATCGCCCAGTACGAGCTGGCGTTCCGCATGCAGACCAGCGTGCCCGACGTCATGGACATCTCCAAGGAGTCGGCCGCGACGCTCGAGGCCTACGGCGCCAAGCCGGGCGAGGCGAGCTTCGCCAACAACTGCCTGCTGGCCCGTCGCCTCGTCGAGAAGGGCGTCCGTTTCGTCCACCTCTTCGACTGGGGCTGGGACTTCCACGGCACCAACCCGCGCGAGGATATCCGCGACGGTCTGACGAAGAAGATGGCGATGACCGACAAGCCGGCGGCGGCGCTGATCAAGGACCTCAAGCAACGCGGTCTGCTCGACGACACCCTGATCGTCTGGGGTGGCGAGTTCGGCCGCACGCCCTTCCGCGAGGGACGGACCGCCGGCGGCTCCGTCCTCGGCCGCGACCACTACCCGGATTGCTTCACGATCATGATGGCGGGGGGCGGCGTGAAGGGGGGCTTCTCCTTCGGCGAGACCGACGAGATGGGCTTCGCGGGCGTGAAGGATAAGGTGCACGTGCACGACCTGCAGGCGACCATCCTGCACCTGCTCGGCTTCGACCACGAACGCCTGACCTACCGGTTCCAAGGGCGCGACTACCGCCTGACGGACGTCCACGGCAACGTGGTGAAGGCGGTCCTGGCCTGACGGGGAAGCCATTTGCCTCGCAACCCGGGACGGGAGGGCTTGTCTACAAGGCAAGCCCCACCCCGCCCCCATGCGCCCCGCCCTCGCCTTCCTCGCCTCGGTCTCCGCCCTCGCGGCCGCCGAGGTCACGTTCACCAAGCAGACCATCACCAAGGACTTCGTGGCCGAAGGCTGCGCGGTGGCCGACTTCAACCACGACGGCCAGCTCGACGTGGCCGCGGGCCGGTTCATCTGGCTCGGGCCGGACTTCAAGGAGAAGCTCGCCTATACCCCGGAACGCCAGAACGCGGCCGGCCCGAGCAAGACGCCCTACAACCCGGCGACGGGCTACTCCGACTACTTCATCCAGTTCGCCTATGATTTCAACGGCGACGGCTGGATGGATCTGCTGGTGTTCGGGCTGCCGGGCGAGCCGGCCTACGTCTTCGTGAACCCGGCCGGCAAGGGCGGCGATTGGGCCCGGCACAACATCTTCGACGTGGCCGACGGCGAGTCGCCCTCGTTCGTCGACATCAACGGAGACGGGAAGCCGGAACTGCTCTGCCACACGAGCGACCTGGTGAAGAAAGGCGGCAAGTCCGGCGGCCAGTTCGGCTACGCCGAGATCGACTGGAACAACCCGCTGGGCAAGGCCCGCTTCCGCCCGATCACCCCGAAATCGCCCGCCAACGACCAGAAGATCTTCAAGTACACGCACGGCTACGGCGCCGGCGACGTCAACGGCGACGGCCGCGTCGACATCCTCGAGAAGGACGGCTGGTACGAGCAGCCCAAGGACACGTCGAAGGATTCCGACTGGGTCTTCCACCCGGCGAAGTTCGGCCAAGGCGGCGCGCAGATGTACGTCTACGACGTCAACGGCGACGGGCGCAACGACGTCATCACGAGCCTGAAGGCCCATGGCTACGGCCTCTCCTGGTTCGAGCAGAACGCCGATGGCTCGTTCACCGAGCACAAGATCATGGGCGCGACGCCCGCCGAGAACCCCCAAGGGGTGGTCTTCAGCCAACTGCACGCGATCCAGCTGGCCGACGTCAACGGCGACGGACTCCTGGACATCGTGACGGGCAAACGCCGCTGGGCCCACGGCCCGAAGGGCGACGACGAGCCGATGGCCGACCCGGTGGTCTACTGGTTCGAGTTGAAGCGCGACGGCAAGGGCGGCGCGGGCTACGTGACGCACCAGGTCGACCGCGACAGCGGCGTCGGCACGCAGTTCTGGACCGGCCCGCTCACGCCCCAGGCCAAACCGGCCATCGTCACCGCCAACAAACACGGCGTCTTCGTCTTCCAGCAGAAATAACCCCATGCGCTCCCGCCTCCCTCTCACCCTCCTCGTCGCCGCGCTCGCGCTCGGCGGCTGCCACCCCGAGCTCCCGCTCCCGCGCAAACAGGCCGTCGGCGCCAACCCCGAGAGCGTCACCCGCGGCTTCGACGGCGACCTCTTCGTCTCGATCATGGGCCCATCCCGCAAGGCCGGCGACGGCGACGGCAAGGTCGTCCGCGTCCACGGCGAGCAGGTGACCGACTTCACCACCGGCCTCAACGACCCGAAGGGCATCGTCTTCGCGCGCGGCAAGCTGATCACGGCCGACTTCGACACGGTCTGGCAGATCGACGCGCAGGGCCGGAAGACCGTCCTCGCCGGGCCGAAGGACTTCCCTTTCCCGCCCGCGTTCTTGAACGACGTCGAGGTCATGCCCGACGGCAAGGCGGTGCTGGTGACGGACATGGGCGACGTGGGCGCGATGCGCGACGCCAACAACCAGCTCTGGGCCCGCAACAGCGCCAAAGCCAAGGAGATCAAGGTCATCGCCCGCGTCTACAAGGTCGCGTTGGACGGCAAGGTCACCGAGGTCATCCCGCCCGACGCGCGCATGCTCAACCCGAACGGGGTCGACGTGCTCAAGGATGGCCGGATCCGCGTGGCGGAGTTCTTCAGCGGCGACGTGCTCGAATGGAACAATGGCAAGTTCAAGGCCATCGCCAAGGGCCACCGCTCCGGTGACGGGATCGTCCATGATTCCAAGGGCAACTTCTACATCTCCGAGGTCATGTTCGGCCGCGTGACGAAATACGAACGCGGCAACCCGCAGGGCAAGCTGGTCTCCGAAGGCCTCGGCCTCAAGTCGGCCGCGGACATCTGCGTCGACGAAGCCCACGGCCAGCTGATCATCCCCGACAGCAAGGCCGGCGAACTCGTGTTCATCGCGCTCTGACGCCCCGATGCGCCCGCTCCTCGCCCTCCTGTTGACCTGCTTCGCCGTCCATGCGGCGCCGGCCAAGCCCAACATCCTGCTGATCCTGGCGGATGACCTGGGTTACTCCGACCTGGGCTGCTACGGGGGCGAGATCGCGACGCCGAACCTGGACGCGCTGGCAAGACAGGGCCTGCGCTTCACGCAGTTCTACAACACGGCGCGGTGCTGGCCGTCGCGCAGCGCCCTGCTTTCAGGCTACTACGCGCAGCAGATCCACCGCGACGGCCTGCCGAACCTGGGGGGCGGCGCCCAAGGGTTGCGCCCGTCCTGGGCCCGCCTGCTGCCGGAGTTCCTGCGCGCCGCGGGTTACCGCAGCTACCATAGCGGCAAGTGGCACATCGACGGCAAGATCCTCCCCACGGGCTTCGACCGCTCGCTGAACATGCAGAACCAGGGGAATTATTTCACCGCGCGGGGCAACTCGATCGACGACCAGCCGGTGAAGGTCCCCGCGGACGAGCCAGGCTACTACGCCACGACCGCGACGACCGACCACGCCCTGGACTGCCTGAAGGACCACGCCGCGAACCACCCGGACGCGCCGTTCTTCCATTACCTGGCGTACATCGCGCCGCACTTCCCGCTGCACGCCCTGCCCGAGGATATCGCGAAATACCGCGACCGCTACCTCGACGGCTGGGAGGCGATGCGCGCCGCGCGGTTCGCCCGCCAGCAGGCGATGGGCCTGACGAATACGACGCTCTCGCCGCTCGAGCGCGAGGTCGGCCCGCCCTACGCCTTCCCCGCGGCCATGGAGAAACTCGGCCCGGGCGAGGTCAACCGCCCGCTCCCCTGGGGTGAACTGACCCCGGAGCAGCGCCGGTTCCAGGCCACCAAGATGGCCATCCACGCCGCGATGGTCGACCGGATGGACCAGGACATCGGCCGCGTCATCGCCCAGCTCAAGGCCATGGGCGCCTACGAGAACACACTGATCCTGTTCGCCTCCGACAACGGCGCGAGCGCCGAGATCATGGTGCGCGACGGCGGCCACGACCCGCAGGCCCCGATGGGCAGCGCCGCGAGTTACCTCTGTCTCGGGCCCGGCTTCTCGAGCGCGTGCAACACCCCGCATCGCCTCCACAAGACCTGGGTGCACGAAGGCGGCATCAGCACGCCGTTGATCGCGCACTGGCCGGCCGGCATCGCCGCGCACGGCGAGCTGCGCCAGACCCCCGCCCACATCGTCGACATCGTCCCGACCCTCCTCGAGCTCGCCGGTGCGACCAAGCCGAAGGAGTGGCAGGGACAGCCCATCCCGCCCGCCCCGGGCAAGAGCCTCGTGCCCGCCTTGGCGAAGGACACCACCATCGAGCGCGAAAGCCTCTGGTGGCTGCACGAAGGCAACCGCGCCCTCCGCGTCGGCGACTGGAAACTCGTCGCGGCCAAGGACCAGCCCTGGGCGCTCTACGACCTGCGCACCGACCGCGCCGAACAGGTCGACCTCTCGGCGAAGTTCCCGGACAAGGCCAAGGAACTCGCGGGGCTTTGGCAGAAACAGACGGATGAGATCGTCGCGCTCGCCAAGCTGACCCAGGACGAGCAGCCGAGGGCCAAGGCGAAGGCCGCGGCGAAGAAGGCCAAGTGAAGCCGATGCGCGTCGCCCTCACGCTCTTGACCGTCTGGCTGCTGGCGCTGGGCATCCCCTCCCGGGCGGCGGAAACCCCGGCCGCCGTCTTCGATGCCCGCGCCTATGGCGCCGTGGGCGACGACGCGACGGACAACACCGCCGCCTTCTCGCGCTGCCTCGCGGACCTGGTGGCGGCGGGGGGCGGCCGGATGACCCTCCCCGCCGGCGTCTTCCGCGGCCGCCTCATCGTACCGCCGGTCGGGCGGCCCACGCCCAGCTGGATCCCAATCGAGATCGTCGGAGCCTCCGAGCCCGCGCCGGTCTTCGGCACCATCGGCGACTTCCCCCTGCGGAACCAAGGCACCATCGTCAAATGCCTCGCCGCGGACGGCCCCGCCGTCATCTCGACCCTCCGCCCTTCCGCGGCGCTGTACGGCGGCTTCTCCGCCGTCTATGTCATCCTGCGCGACCTCGACGTCCGCACCTCCGACAACCCCGGCATCGGCGGCGTGGACCTGCGCTTCGCCATGCAGGCCAAGTTGGAGAACGTCTTCATCAACACCGGCGTCTACAACGTGCAGGCCTCCCGGCCGACCCACGGGACCAGCGGGCTCGTCACGCCCGCCTGCAACAACGCGGCGCTGACCATCCTCCGCCAGGTCGTCGTGACCGGCTACCACACGGGCATCGTCATCAACGAGCACACCGACGCCGATTACCTGGTCGTCGGGAGCAACGTCCGCGGGTTGGAGTTCGCGCCGGCGCACCACGCCTCCCGGCTCGGCCGCGTCGGCGCCTACCGCAACACCTGCCACGTCGCCGTCACCGGCGCCTGCGGCTTCTCGATCGCGCAGCTCAACACCGAGTTCCCCGGCAAGGGCCAGACCGATGAGCACAACGCCTGGCAGACGCTGGTGTGCGACGTCGAGGACCCCCGGAACCTCGCGAACGCCGACATCGACTACTGGGCCGTCCAGGGCGGCCTCGGCGCGGTGCCCACGTTCATCGTGCAAGGGGGCGCGAACATCCGCGCCCGCCGCATCGGCTCCGCCCGATGACCTTTCCCCCCATGCGACTCCCCCGCTTCCTCGTCCTGCTGGCCTGCTTGGTCGGCAGCTCCAGCCTGTTCGCCGCCGCGTTCCGCCTCGGTTCGCCGCTCTCGGACCACATGGTCCTGCAACGCGGGAAACCCGTCGCCATCTGGGGCTGGGCCGACGCGGGCGAAGCCATCACGGTGGCCTTCGCCGGCCAGTCGAAAGTCACCACGGCGGGCGCCGATGGCAAATGGACCCTCCGGCTCGACGCCCTGACGGCCTCCGCCGAACCCCGCTCGCTCCTCGCGAGCGCCCAGGACGGGCGCAGGATCGAGGTCAAGGACGTCCTCGTCGGCGAGGTCTGGCTCGGCTCCGGCCAGTCCAACATGGCGATGAACGTGCAGAGTTCGCGCGACTTCGCGGCCGAGAAAGCCGCGGCGAACTACCCGCTGATCCGCCATTACCAGGAATCCTCCGGCCCGGCCGACCAACCCCAGGCCGAGGGCAAGGGGCAGTGGCGCGCCTGCTCGCCGGAGACGGTCGGCGGCTTCTCCGCGGTCCTCTACTTCTTCGGCCGCGAGATCCATCGCGAGATCGGCGTA
>JBEGOO010000021.1:0-2700 GCA_041182045.1 Verrucomicrobiota bacterium | reverse complement strand
TCGATGGTCTTCAGTTCCTCCTCCGGGCTCAGCGCCTGGACGGGCGGCTGGGGAGTGAAATCCGGTTCGTAGGCCTTCTCGACCGGGGCGGGGCCGGTCGGGGCGGCGAAGAGGGAGGCGGCCAGCAGGACGCACCCAAAGGACGGACGGGGGAGGCTCATCGAGGAGCCATGTTTATGGGACATCCTTGCCGCCGGTGGCAAGCCGGGGACTCGGCCGACCTACTCCGAGCGGGGACGTCGGGACCGCCGGAGGGCCACCCAGTCGAGATACCCTGATTTTTCACCCGAATTCGCCAGTCCTCCGACGCCGGACCCATCCTCGACCAGCGGCGTGGGCATGGCGGCCAGGTGCACCCGGGCCGCGGCGAGCTGGGCCCGCAAACGCACGATCTCAGTGCGGGCCTTGGCTAACTCGATGTTCTGGACCACGTAGGCGGGCCGATCCTGCAAAGCCCGCCAGCGCCGATACCAGTAGTCCTCGGCGAATTGCTGCTCCCGCTCCCGCGCCCAAGCCTGCTGATTCGCCAACAGCTCGCGGTTGGATCGCCCGAGGGCCCGGTTCAGGGCGCGTAGCTCGCGCAAACGTCGCCAGAAAAAACAATCGGAGCGGTGGATAGACAGCCAGAGACCATGCAGGGACATGCCTCTTGATTCTAAACCGACACTCCTAGGGTCAAGCGAGGCGACCATCGGCCATCACCCACCCTACCATGAGGAACTACACCTACGCCGCTACCGTCCGATAGGCTTGTCCAAGAGAAAGCGCCATTCCCAGGCACCCGCCCACTCGGTCCGGCTTGGTTCACCGGGCTGCCCCTTGATCAGTTTGAGCCCCGCCTTGCTGCGATACGCGGCGCGGAGACGGTCGCCGACGAGCTGGACGACGAAGAAACCCGCGTCGGTATGGCCGTCGTTGATGCAGTCCCACTTGCGCGCCTCCCCGGCGGGCGCCCAGGCTTTCAACCCTGTTCCGGTGTGGCCATAGAGATAGAGGACGACCTGATAGTCCTTGGCGACGGCATAGGCGGCCGCCCAGTCATCCGGATGCCACCAGTCGGTGTCGAAACCGCAATGGCTCATGAGGACCACGGGCCGGCGGCTCGGGCCGACCTTCGCGGCGAGATCCGCCCGCAGGAAAGCGAGCGCCCCCTGCGGGTCATGCCAGACCGGGTTGTATTTCACGCCGGCGCGCTGGGTATCCGCCGGGTACAGGCCCAGCTGGACGAAGTGCACGTCGTCCCAATCCCAGGAAGCGTGCAGTCCGTTCGCGGAGAGGCTCGTGATGGCGCCTTTCTCCAGCCGTCGCCGGTTGCGCTTCACCAGCTCGGCCTGCAGGCTGAAACCGCTCTTCTCCTTGCCGACGGGCGGACCGTCATGATTTCCCCAACACTCCATCGTCGGGTAGGCCAGGCGACCTTCCCCCGCGAAGACCCCGAAGTCGGCCGCGTAGAGCGCGAACTGCTCCCGGCCGATGACGCGCTCGCCGACCTTGCTGTCGCCGTTGTCGATGAGGTCGCCGAGCGAGAGCACCGCGCGCGGACGCGCGATCGGACCGCCGCCGAGCTTCGCCGGCCACCCGACCTTCGCGAGGCCGTTCATCTCGGCGATCGTCGCGGCGTTCAGGTCGTTGTGATGCCCCTGCGGATGGTCGACTTGCCGGTAATGGGAATCCGACGTGGACAGGAAGGTGACGTCGCGCGCGGCCGGCTCGGCGGCGGACAGGAGACCGGCCAGCAGGCAAGCGACCGAAGGCGCGAGGCGACGCATCAAGGTCTTATGAAGCGCTGAGCCCGCCCTGTCGATGCTTGGCCATCGCCAACCTTTGCGGGTTGGCGGGGTATCATCCCCGACCCCCTTTGGCGATGATCCTCCGCGGCCCTTCCCGTCCCGACCTCCTCCGTACCGAGACCTTGGCCGACCTCCTGCGGGCGACGGCCACGAGGCTCCCCGGCAAGACGGCCTTGATCTGGCAGGAGCGCTACGTCTCGTACGGCGAGCTGCTCCGTCTCGGCTTGCAGGTAGCCGGCGGCCTCCACGCCCACGGCCTCCGACCCGGCCAGGTCGTCGGCCTCTGGCTGCCGCGCGGGGCCGACCTCCTCATCGCCCAGGCCGGCGTGGCCCTGCATGGCGCCGCCTGGTTGCCGTTCGACGCCGAGACGCCCTTGGAGCGCATCGCGACCTGCCTCGGGGCGGCGCAGGCGCGCGGCATCCTGACCAACCGCGAGCTGGCTCCCCGCATACGGGCGCTCGGCTGGGTCGCCTGGGCTTACGAGGACCTGCTGGAAGCGGCCGCGACGAAGGTCGGCGAAGCCGCGCGACCGACTGACCCAGCCTACGTCATCTACACGTCCGGCTCCACCGGACAACCCAAGGGCATCGTCATCACGCACCGGAACATCTGCCACCTCGTGCGCAGCGAGCACGCCATCCTCGGAATCCGGGAAGACGACCGGGTCTACCAAGGCTTCTCGGTCGCGTTCGACATGTCCTTCGAGGAGATCTGGATCAGCTATCTCGTCGGCGCCACCCTCTGGATCGCCCCGCCCGCGCTCGTCGGCGACCCGGAGGCCCTCGCCGCGGCGTTGGCGGCGAACGACATCACCGTGGTCCATGCCGTGCCCACCCTCATGGGCCTGATCGACGCCCCCTTGCCGAAGGTCCGCCTGATCAACCTCGGCGGCGAAGCCTGCCCGGACGC
>JBEGOO010000020.1:0-4827 GCA_041182045.1 Verrucomicrobiota bacterium | reverse complement strand
GGCAGGCGGACTTCGTCGGAACGGATGAGGCCGGCGCGCATCATGCAATGCTTCACGGGCACCGGGTTGGGTTCGACGAAGAGGGTCTTGAAGATTTCGGCGAGCTGGTCGTGCAGGACCTTCGCCTCGGCGAACCGCTTGGTGCGCGCGAGCTTCGCGAGCTTGGCCACCGGGCCCGGGATGAGGTTCGAAGCCACGGAGATGATGCCTTGGGCGCCGACCTCGGCGAAGGGCAGGGTCAGGGAATCGTCGCCGCTGAGGACGATGAACTCCGGGTCGGCTTCGCGCACGAGGCGCGCGGCCTTCTCGACCTGGC
The DNA here is from genome assembly GCA_041182045.1 of Verrucomicrobiota bacterium. Taxonomy (GTDB): domain Bacteria; phylum Verrucomicrobiota; class Verrucomicrobiia; order Opitutales; family UBA953; genus UBA953. The sequence continues at coordinate 4,511 of JBEGOO010000020.1, read as the reverse complement.
CACCGGCTTCCTTGATGCCGATGATGTTCGGGTACTTCTTCCGGAGGCGCAGGGTCGTCTCGACGGTGATCTCGATGCCGCAGCGGCCCGGGATGGAGTAGAGGACGATCGGCTTGGCCGTGGCCTCGGCGAGCAGGGCGAAGTGGCGGAACAGCCCTTCCTGGCTGGGCTTGTTATAATACGGCGCGACCAGCAGGAACGCGTCGGCGCCGGCTTCGTCGGCGCGCTTGGTGAGGTCGAGGGCCTCGGTCGTGGCGTTGGAGCCGGTGCCGGCCATGACCGGGACGCGACCGGCGGCGAACTCGACCGTCCGGGCGATCACGTCGATGTGCTCGTCGTAGTCGAGGGTGGGGGACTCGCCGGTGGTGCCGACGGCGACCAGGCCGTCGATGCCGTCCTTGATCTGGAATTCGACCAGCTTCTTCAGGTCCTCCCAGGCCACCGCGCCGTTGAAGAACGGGGTGACCAAGGCCGTGTGGGCACCCACGAAAGCGCGGGGGCCGAAGGGACGGCGGGAAGACGAGGAACCGGTCGAGGACATTGGCGGGAAGGGACCCCCGAACCAACCGCCCCCAACCGCAGGAGACAAACCCAAAAACCCAGCCCGACCGCCGGAACCCCGCTTAAGGGGCCGGACCGACGAGGATTCGGTTGTTGTAGGTGTCCGTCACATAGAGACGGCCGTCCGTCCCGATGCGGGCGCCGTGCGGGCGATTGAGCTGCGTGCCGGCCCAGTCGGCGCCGACCGCCGAGCCTTGCCGGCCGTTGCCGGCGATGGTGCGGATGGTCTGCTTCACCGGGTCGAAGAGGCGCAGGCAATGGTTCTCCGTGTCGAGGATGAGCACGTCGCCCTTCGCGTCCATCGTCACATATTTCGGGCCGTTCATGCGGGCCTCCGCGGCGGGTCCGTCGGTCGCCGGACCTGGTTTGCCGCCCTTGTTCACGACGACGGTGACCTTGCCGTCCTTGACCGCCGCGAGCGCGTGGCTGTTGCGGAGCAGGACGTAGACCGTGCCGTCCTTGGCCACGCAGGCCGCGCGGGCGTCGCCCATCGGCGTGCGGAGCGCGTCGTCGCCGTCCTTCGGGAACCCTTTCTGGCCGTTGCCGGCGATGGTCGTGACGACCTTCGTCGCGAGGTCGATGCGGCGGACGCGTTGGTTGACCAGGTCGGCGACGACCATGAACTTCCCCGTCGGGTCGATGACGGCGCACATCGGGATGTTGAACTGCGCCCGGTCGGCCGGGCCGCCGTCACCGGCGAAGCCGGCCTTGCCCGTGCCGGCGAAGACGGTGGTGGCGTGCGTCTTCGGGTCGAGACGCACGATGCGGTGCTGGAAGCTGTCGGCCGCGTAGATCGACCCGTCCGGGCCGACGGAAATGTCGTGCATGCCGTTGTAGACGGCCGGCGAAAGATCGAGCAACTTGGCCGGTTCCGGGGGTAGTTTGCCCTTGGGGGCGCTATCCCACTTCACGCCGGAGATATACTCGATCTTGCCCTCGTGCAGCCGGAAGATCCGGTTCGCCCGCTGGAACTCGACCCCATAGCCGTCGCCTTGCGCGTCGAAGGCGAGGCTGAAGGGTTCGCGTAGGTCCGCGGCGCCGGGGCCTTGGAAGACCTCGATGGCGTCGAGCGGGACGCAGGCCAAGGCCAGGAGGCAGGGGAGGAGGCGGGGTCTTTTCACGGCGAAGGAACTAGGCGGGATGACGGCGGGTTTCAAGCGCGTCCCCGGCCAGATTGGGTTCGACCGCCTGCGGGCCGCGGGCCAGCCTACCGGGGTCCCGATGCCCCCCGACCCTCAGATCATCACCGACCTCCTCGCCCTGGCCGTCGAGCACGCGGCGAGCGACCTCCATCTCAAGGCTGGCCGGCCCGCCTTGATGCGGGTGGGCGGTCAGTTGGTCGAGGCCGAGATGGCCCCGCTCCCGGCCGAAATCCTCCATGCTTTCATCGCCGCCACCGTCCCGGAGCGTTTCCGGGCCCGCTGGCAGGCGGACCAGCAGGTCGACTACGCGCTGGACCGCACGGTTTCCGGTCATGGGCGTTATCGCGTCAACGCTTACGTGCAGCGCGGTGAGCCCGCCTTGGCGCTGCGTCTCGTGAAGAGCACCCCGCCTGATTTCGCGGCGCTCAACCTGGATGCGCCCGGGCTGACCTCCTTGCTGGCGTCCCGGCAGGGCTTGATCCTCGTGTGCGGTCCCACCGGTTCCGGCAAGAGCTCGACGCTGGCCGCCATGTTGCGGCACCTGAACGAGCGCGAAGCGCTCCACGTCGTCACCCTCGAGGACCCGATCGAGTTCGTCTTCGCCGACCAGCGTTGCTCCTTCAGCCAGCGGGAGGTCGGGATCGACGTCGCCGATTTCCCCTCGGGGTTGCGGGCGGCGCTTCGGCAGGATCCCGACGTGATCCTCCTTGGGGAGATGCGCGACCGCGAGACGTTCGAGACCGCCCAGCACGCGGCCGAGACCGGTCACCTGGTCCTCTCGACCTTGCATGCCGGCTCCGTCCAGCAGGCCGTCCAGCGCATGCTGGAGTTCTACCCGCCGGAGCAGCTGGACCTGGTCAAGCGTTCGCTCGCCGCCGCGTTGCGCGCGGTGGTCGTGCAGACGCTGGTGCCCCGCGCGGATGGGCACGGCGTCCTGCCCGCCTGCGAGATCCTGGTCGTCGACTCCCTCGCCCGGCGGATGCTGGGCGAAGGGCAGTTCGAACGCATTCCCGAACTCATCGAAGCCGGCGCCAACGAAGGCTCCCGCTCGCTGAACAAGGACCTCTGCCGCCTCATCCGCGCCGGCCTCGTCGCCAAGGAGGTCGGCCTGCAGGTCTCGTCCAATCCCAAGGGCTTGGAGATGAACCTGGCGGGCATCACGTTCGCGGCCTCCCGCATCGTCTCGTGAGCGTCCCGCTGACCTTGGCCGTCCGCGAACTCGGCGGGACGGGCTCGCCCGTGGTCGTGCTGCACGGCCTCCTGGGTTCCTCGCGCAACTGGCAGTCCGCCGGCGTCGCCCTCGCCGCGCGCGGGCATCGCGTGCTCGCGGTCGACCTGCGCAACCATGGCGTCTCCCCGTGGGGCGACGATTGCGGTTACCCCGCGCTGGCCGGAGACGTCGTCGCCTGTCTCGAGCGGCTCGCGCTCGGCCCCGTCCATCTCGTCGGCCACAGCATGGGCGGCAAGACCGCCATGCGGCTCGCGATGGACCGGCCCGACCTGGTCGCCCGGTTGACGATCGTCGACATCGCCCCCCGCGCCTATGCCGATCGCGTCAGGGTCGAGTTCGCCGCGATGAACGCGCTCGACCTGTCCGCCGTGACCTCGCGCAAGGACGCCGAGGCGAAGCTCGCCGCGCAGGTCCCGGAGTGGGGGATGCGGCAGTTCATCCTCACGAACCTCGGGCAGGACACCGAGGGGCGTTGGCGCTGGACGGTCCATCGCGCCGCGTTGACCGCCGCGCTCCCGGAGATCCTGGGCAACCCCTTGTCCCCGGGCGAAGTCTTCGCCGGCCCGACCCGTTTCCTCCGCGGAGGGAAGTCGGATTATATCCGCGACGCCGACCTCGCGGCGATCCGCGCGCATTTCCCCTCCGCCGACCTGGTCACGTTGCCGGAGAGCGGTCACAACCCGCATTTCGACGCGCGGGCGGGCTTCGTGGACGCGGTGCTGGCCTAAGGTTTGCGTTTGCGGTCCAACCACTCGCCGAGGCGGTTCAGGCGCAGGGCGAACCAGACGAGGAGCATCCCGGCCACCGTCGCGAGCGCGGGGATGACGAAGTCGCCGATGCCCGGCTCGAGCCACCAAGGGAAGGCGCGCGGAGCCGGTCTCGCGGCCGCGTCGACCAGCGGGGATTCGTCGCCGCCGATGAGCATGACCCAGCGGGGTTCGCCCGGGGCGCGGCGTTCGTCGTCCAGCCAGAGGATGACGGTGTGCGGGCTTTTCTCGGGGCTGAGCAGCGTGAACTTGGCCGGCGCGTCCTCCCAGCGCCAGGTGGCCTGCAGCAAGGTGTAGCGGCGCGCCAGTTCCTCGGGCGTCTGGCCCAGGGGGGCGGCGGGGTCGAGGCGGTCCGTCGTCCCGAAGGTCGGGGCCGGGGCGACCTCGCTCCAGGGCCGGGTCTCCCTGCCGTCGTTGAGCAGCAGCAGCTCCTTGGCCTCGCGGACGAGCGTCGCCTGGTCCTTGATGAGGAAGTTCGCCTCGGCGTCGACGGTCACCGTGAGCGTCACCCCGCCCGCGACGTGCGTGGTGAGCTTCGCCAGCAGCCACTCGCCGTTATGGGCGGACGCGAAGAGGGGGAGCAAGAGCGCTCCCCCTGTCGCGGCCAGCTGACGCAGGCGGCCGATCACTTGGCGTCCCAGCGGAGCACGCGACCGAACTGGTTCCACTCGGTCTCGAGGATGTTCCCCTTGCCGTCGAAGGTGATGCCGTGCGGCGAGGTCACGATGCCCGTGCGCCAGGCCTCGGGCTTCACGCCCGGGGTGTTGGTCTGGCCCTTGGTGTCGTTGGCGCCGAGCTCGGCGACCATCT
>JBEGOO010000019.1:0-13406 GCA_041182045.1 Verrucomicrobiota bacterium | reverse complement strand
CGGTGAACATGACCGTTAACGAGCCTTTAAATGCCCAACCGCATCCACCAGAATGGGTTTGTGGCCGTTGCGGCCGCCTCCCCCGCCCTGCGCCTCGGAGACCCCGCCGCGAACGCCGTGCTGGTCAGCCAGGCCCTCGAGAAGGCCGCCCAGGAAGGCGTCGAGCTGGTGGTCCTCCCCGAGCTCTGCCTGACCGGTTACAGTTGCGGCGACCTCTTCGGCCAACGCACCCTCCTGCAGGGCGCCCTGAAGGCCCTCGGGCAGGTCGCCGAGACCACCGGGCGGCTCGGTCTCTCGGCCTTGGTCGGACTGCCCCTCGAGGTCTCCGGACGCCTGTTCAACGTCGGCGTCTTCCTCTCGCGCGGCAAGATCCTCGGCGTCGTCCCCAAGACCCACCTCCCGAACACCGGTGAGTTCTACGAGCAGCGCTGGTTCGCCTCGGCCCGGGTCGCCCCGGTCGCCGAGATCGAGCTGCTCGGCCAGAAGGTACCCTTCGGCACCGACCTGCTCTTCCGCGCCCACGACCTCCCGGACTGCGTCGTCGGGGTCGAGCTCTGCGAGGACCTCTGGGCGGTCGAACCCCCGAGCGGCGCCCTCGCCCTCGCCGGCGCCACCCTGCTCTGCAACCTCTCCGCCAGCGACGAGCTCCTCACCAAGGCCGCCTACCGCCGCGAGCTCGTGAAGAGCCAGTCGGCGCGGTGCCTCGCCGCCTACGTCTACGCCGCGGCCGGCGCGGGCGAATCCAGCACCGACATCGTCTACAGCGGCCATGGCCTGATCGCCGAGAACGGCGTCGTCCTCGGCGAGTCGGAACGCTTCCGCTTCGACCTCTCGCTGGTCGTGTCGCAGGTCGACCTCGACAAGCTGGCGGCCGAACGCCGGCGCAACAGCACCTTCTTCGGCGCGCCCGCCACCCTCGCCCCGCGCGTCATCGGCTTCGAGCTGGGCCACCCGACCGGCGTGACCCCCAAGCTGCGCCGCCGCTTCAGCCAGCATCCCTTCGTGCCGGCGGATCCGCACCGCCGCGACGAGAACTGCCACGAGATCTTCGCGATCCAGTCCACCGGGCTGGCCCGCCGCCTCCGCCACACCGGGTCCAAGCACGTGGTGCTCGGCGTCTCCGGCGGCCTCGATTCGACGCTCGCCCTGCTCGTGCTGCTCGAGGCCTTCGGCCGGCTGGGCCTCGACCGCAAGGGCATCATCGGCGTCACCATGCCGGGGCCCGGCACCACCGCGCGCACCCGCCTCAACGCGATGAAGCTGATGGAGACCCTCGGCATCACCGCCCGCGAGATCCCCATCGGCGCCGCCGTCGAGCAGCACCTGCGCGACATCCACCACCCCGCCGGCCGGCACGACGTCACCTTCGAGAACGCGCAGGCCCGCGAGCGCACGCAGATCCTCATGGACGTCGCCAACCAGGCCCACGGCTTCGTCGTCGGCACGGGGGACCTCTCCGAGGCCGCCCTCGGCTGGTGCACCTTCAACGCCGACCACATGTCGATGTACCACGTGAACATCGGCGTGCCCAAGACGCTCGTGAAGCACCTGGTCGCCTGGGCCGCGCACGTGCGCCACGTCGGCGCCGAACGCGCCCTGCTCGAGGACATCGTGGCCACCCCGGTCAGCCCCGAGCTCCTGCCCCCGGGCGAGGACGGCTCGATCGCCCAGCAGACCGAGATGATCGTCGGCCCCTACGAGCTCCACGACTTCTTCCTCTACCACGTGGTCCGCAGCGGCTTCCGCCCGTCCAAGGTCCTCTGGCTCGCCGAGCACGCGTTCGCGGGCAAGTACGACCAGACCGAGATCCGCCACTGGCTCCGCAACTTCCTGACCCGCTTCTTCAGCCAGCAGTACAAGCGCTCGGTGATGCCCGACGGCCCCAAGGTCGGCTCCGTCGCCCTCTCCCCCCGCGGGGATTGGCGCATGCCGTCCGACGCCGAAGCCACGGCGTGGCTTGCCGAACTGGGCTAAGCGTGCTTGATGGGAGCGTGACCACTCCCGTGCAGACCCATCCCGCGGCCACCCAGGCCCTGCTGGCCCGCCTCGGCCCCGAACGCGTGAAGACCGACGAGGCGACGTGCTTCGCGGCCTCGTTCGACAACATGCGGTTGTCCTTCATGCCCGAGGCGGTCATCCGCCCGGCGACCGAGGACGACATCGGGGTCGCGCTGAAACTCGCCAACGAGCACCGGGTTCCCGTCACCGTCCGCGGCCGCGGGACCGGCAACACCGGCGCCAGCTCCCCGATCCGCGGCGGCTGGGTCCTCCACCTCGACCACTGGGACCAGATCGAGATCGACCCGGTCTCGGCCATGGCGACCGTCCAGCACGGCGCGATCACCGCGCGCATCAACGAGCTCGCGGCCCCGCACGGCCTGTTCTTCCCGCCCGACCCCTCCTCGCTGAAGCATTGCAGCATCGGCGGCAACATCGCGACGAACGCCGGCGGGCTGCGCGCCGCCAAGTACGGCGTCGTGCGCGACCACGTCTACGCGCTCGAGGGCTTCCTGCCGACCGGCGAGAAGGTCCGCTGGGCCGCCCCGCTCCGCAAGTTCGTCAGCGGCCTCAACCTGCGCGACCTCTGGATCGGCTCCGAAGGCACGCTCGGCGTCATCACCCGGGCCACCCTCAAGCTGGTCAACAAGCCGGCCGCCCGGCGCACCTTCCTGCTCGCCTGCCGCACGGACGAGGGCGCGCTCGAGGCCGCCGCCGAGCTGATGGGCCTGCGCGTCAACCCCGCGGTCTTCGAGTTCCTCGACACGCAGACCGTCGAGGCGGCCGAGAAGCGCCGCGGGAGCCGCGTCTTCTCCACGGCCGAGCTCCACGGCGTCGAGGCGACGCACGCCATCCTGCTCGTGGAGATCGACGGGCACCCCGCCGCGCTGGCGGAGGACGCCGTCAAGGTGCGCGCCTGGATCGGCCGCCACGCCGCGGCGTTCCGCGAGACCGACGTCGAGGCCGAGGCCGAGGCGCTCTGGGACATCCGCCGCACCTGCTCGCAGGCGATGTACGCGCTCGGCAACGCCAAGCTCAACGAGGACATCGTCGTGCCCTTCCGCAGCTACGTCGCGCTCATCCGCTACACCCGCGAGGTCCGCGACCGGGTGGGCCTGGCCACGCCGACCTTCGGGCACGCGGCCGACGGCAACTTCCACGTGCACATCATGTACGACCGCGACGACCCCGAGCACCGCCGCAAGGCCGAGGTCGCGATCCACGAGGTGATGACCAAGGTCGTCGAGCTGGGCGGCGCCATCACCGGCGAGCACGGCATCGGCATCGCGAAGTCGCCGTTCCTCTCGCTGCAGCACACGCCGGCCGAGATCGGCGCGATGCTCGCGGTCAAGCGGGCCCTCGACCCGAACGGGATCCTGGCCCCCGGCCAGATCTTCGAGCCGCTCAACGTATGGGAGCATCGTCCGGTCAAGGTCACCCTCGCCTGGGACAAGCACTGAGATGGCCCGCACCGTCGCCGTCTTCGATTGGGACGGGGTCGTCATCGACTCCTCCGTCGCCCATGAACGCTCCTGGGAGGCCTTGGCCCGGGAGGAGCGGCTCCCCCTGCCGGCCGACCACTTCAAGCGCGGCTTCGGCAAGCGCAACGAGCTGATCATCCCCGACATCCTGGGCTGGGCGCGCGACCCCGCCGAGGTGAAGCGCCTGTCGAACCGCAAGGAGGCCCTCTACCGCGACATCGCCCGCACCGGCCACGTCCGCCTGCTGCCCGGGGTCCGCGAGCTCTGCGGCGCCCTCGGGGACCTCGGCATCCCCTGCGTCATCGGCACCTCGACCCACAAGGAGAACCTCGCCCTCTCGTTCGAGCTGTTCGGCATCGGCCGCTTCTTCGCCGGCGCGGTCGCCAGCGAGGACGTCACGCGGGGCAAGCCCGACCCCGAGGTGTTCCTGAAGGCCTGCGCCTTGGGCGGCGGCGACCCGGCGACCTCCTTCGTGTTCGAGGATTCCTTCTCGGGCCTGCAGGCCGGCCTGGCCGGCGGCTTCATCACGATCGCCCTCGCGACGACGAACACCCGCGCGCAGCTGGCGCCCGTCGGCGCGCATCGCATCGTGGCGGACCTCTCCGAGGTCGACCCGGGGTGGCTCGCCCGCGGGCGTCTGGACTGAGATGGAGTTCCGCCTCCGATCGGACTACCGCCCGATGGGCGACCAGCCGGCGGCGATCGCCGCGCTCGACGCCTCCCTGCGCGCCGGGCACGGCCGCCAGACGCTCCTCGGCGTGACCGGCTCGGGCAAGACGTTCACGATGGCGAACCTGATCGCGCAGCAGCAACGCCCGGCGCTCATCATCTCGCACAACAAGACCCTGGCCGCGCAGCTCTACTCCGAGTTCAAGCACTTCTTCCCCGAGAACGCCGTCGAGTACTTCGTCAGCTACTACGACTACTACCAGCCGGAGGCGTACGTGCCGGCGACGGACACCTTCATCGAGAAGGATTCCGCCATCAACGAGGACATCGAGCGGCTGCGCATCAGCGCCAGCAGCGCCCTGCTCTCCCGCCGCGACGTGGTGGTCATCGCCTCGGTCTCCTGCATCTACGGCCTCGGCTCGCCCGAGGACTTCCTGGCCGCGATGATCGCGCTCAAGGCGGGCATGACGATGCGCCGCGACGAGCTCCTGGCCAAGCTGGTGGCGAACCAGTACACCCGTAACGACGCCATCCTGGAGCGCTGCAACTTCCGCGCCCGGGGCGAGACGATCGACGTCTGGCCCGCCTACATGGAGTCCGCCGTGCGCCTGGAGTTCTGGGGCGACACCCTGGAGGCCATCCGCGAACTGGACCCGGTCAGCGTGAAGCCGGGACGGACGCTGGAGAAGTTCGACCTCTACCCGGCCAACCAGTACGTGCTGGCCCCCGGGCGCGTGAAGGCCGCCACGGCCGCGATCCGCGCGGAGCTCGAGGAACGCGTCGACCACTTCGAGCGGACGAACCGCCTCGTGGAGGCGCAACGCCTGCGGATGCGCGTCGAGCACGACCTTGAGATGCTGCGCGAGACGGGCTTCTGCCCGGGCATCGAGAACTACTCGATGCACATGTCCGGCCGCCGCCCCGGCGAGCGCCCGCACTGCCTGCTGGACTTCTTCCCGGACGACAAGCTGGTCTTCATCGACGAGAGCCACGTCTCGGTCTCGCAGATCGGCGGGATGTACCACGGCGACCGCGCCCGCAAGGAACGCCTGGTGGAGTTCGGCTTCCGCCTGCCGTCCGCCCTCGAGAACCGCCCCCTGCGTCCCGAGGAGTTCGACCAGCTGGTCGAACAGGCCGTCTATGTCTCCGCGACGCCGGCGCCCCATGAATACAAGGTCTCGGCCGTCATCGCCGAACAGGTCATCCGTCCGACCGGCCTGCTCGACCCCGTCATGGAGGTCCGCCCGATCGCCGGTCAGGTCGAGGACATCATCGGCGAGGCCAAGGCCGTCGCGGCCCGCGGCTACCGCACGCTCGTCACGACGTTGACGAAGCGCATGTCCGAGGACCTCGCGAACTTCATGCGGGACAGCGGCCTGAAGGTCGAGTACCTGCACTCCGACATCGACGCGATCGAGCGCGTGGAGATCCTCCGCCGGCTCCGCGCCGGGCAGTTCGACGTCCTGGTGGGCGTCAACCTGCTGCGCGAGGGCCTCGACCTGCCGGAGGTCGCGCTCGTGGGCATCCTCGACGCCGACAAGGAGGGTTTCCTCCGCAGCGAGACCAGCCTCATCCAGACGGCCGGACGCGCGGCCCGCCACGTCGAGGGGAAGGTGCTCCTCTACGCGGACGTGATGACGAAGTCGCTCACGCGCGCGCTCACGATCTGCGGCGACCGCCGCAAACGCCAGGAAGCCTACAACACGAAGCACGGCATCACCCCGAAAAGCACGAGCCGCAAGATCGAGGAGAGCCTCGTCGACCTGCAGGCCGAGGAAGCCCTCGCGGTCGCCGAAGGCACCGACGACCGGGACATCGCGCGGGTGCTGGCGGACCTGGAGGCCGAGATGCTGGCCGCCGCGGACGAGCTGCAGTTCGAGAAGGCGGCCACGTTGCGCGACCAGATCGAGGCGCTCCGCACCGGCAAGCCGGCCACGCCCAAGCGCGCCCGCGGCCGCCGCTGATCAACCGAAGCGCCGCCCGAGGTCGGCGTCCGTCCACTCGACGTACGTCCGGCGCCCCTTCGGGCAGGTGCCGGGCTGGGCCGTGCGGAACAAGGCCTGCGCCAACGCGAGGATCTCGCCGTCGGCCAGGGCGTCGCCCTTGCGGCGCGCGCGGGCCACGGCGAGCTTCGCCAAGGCGTCGTACGCCAACGCCGGACGCCCGAAATCGCCTTCGCGCCGGGCCATCTCCGCCAGCAGGTCGCGCAGGAACGCCAGCGCCTCGGCGGGGTCGAGCCAGACCGGCAGCGCGGCGATGCGCCAGAAGTTGCGGCCATACTCCTCGAACTCGAAACCGGCCGCGGCCAGCAGCCCTTGCCGCTCCTTGAGCACCGCGGCGGGCAAGGGCTCCAGTTCGAGCGTCAACGGCACGAGCAAGGGCTGGGCGACCGGGCGGCCCTCGGTGAAGCGGGCGAGGATGTCCTCATAGAGGACGCGCTGGTGCGCGGCGCCGAGATCGAGGATCGCCACGCCCGTCGGGGTCTCGAAGACCGCGCGCTCCTCGCGGAGCCGGGCCAGCAGACGCCAGCCCAGGCGCAACGGCGCCGGCGCGGACGAAGCCGGGGCGACGACGGCTCCGACCGGGGCCGGGACGGGCACCGGGACTTCCCCGGAGACGGGCGCGACGACCGGTTCGGGGCGGGCGGCTGCCGTCGGGGCGACCGCGGGCGCGAACGGCGGCATGACCAGCGGCGTCCGCTCCGGGTCGGCGAGATCCGGGTTCCGGGCGCGCAGCGCGGCGAGGACGGACTCGATGATGAAGTTGCGGACCTTGGCCTCGTCCCGGAACCGGACCTCGCGCTTGGCCGGGTGGACGTTTACGTCGACCCAGGCCGGATCCATCTCGAGGAAGATGAACGCCAGCGGGTAGCGGCCCTTGGGGATCAGCGTGTGGTAGCTCTCGGTCAGGGCGAACGCCATGGCGCGACTGTCGACCGGTCGACCGTTGACCACGGTGACCAGGTCCTGGCGGGTGGCGCGCGAGGCGCCGGGCTGACCGAGCAGGCCGCTGAGCCGCAGGCCGGGACGCTCGCAAGGCGGCATGACCGTGAGCTCCGCGGCGACCTGGCGACCCCAGATCTCGCGCACCCGGTCGAGCAGCGGCGCCTTGCCGGGCGAACGGAAGAGCTCGCGGCCGTCCTCGCGCAGGAGGAACCCGACGTCCGGATGGGCGACGGCGTAGAGGCGCACGAGGCGGATGATGTGCGCGGCCTCGGTCTCGTCGGACTTGAGGAACTTCAGCCGGGCCGGGACGGGGTGGAAGAGGTTCGCGACCTCGATGCGGGTCCCCGGCGCCATGCCGTGGTCGCGGCGATGGATCACCTTCCCGCCGTTGACGAGGAGCTCGACGCCGTTGGCGGCCGCGGCGGGCCGGGTCTGCATCGTGAAACGGGCGACGCTGGCGATGGAGGGCAGCGCTTCGCCGCGGAAGCCGAAGGTGGCGATGCGGTCGAGGTCGGCGGCGAGCCGGATCTTGCTCGTGGCGTGACGCTCGAGGCTGAGCAACGCCTCATCGGGGCTCATCCCCTTGCCGTCATCCTCGACGATCATGAGGGCCTTGCCGCCGCGGGAGAAATCCACGGTCACGCGGGTCGCGCCGGCGTCGAGGGAGTTCTCGAGGAGCTCCTTGATGACGGCCGCGGGCCGCTCGACCACCTCGCCGGCGGCGATCTGGTTGGCGACCGTGGGGTCGAGGACGCGGATCGGCTGGTCGCTCACTTCTTGGCGGGGGCCGCCGCGGCGAGGTCGGCCCAGAACTGGTCGATGGTGCGGCCGGCGCAATGCGCGGCGAACGCCTGCTCGACATCGCGGCCTTCCTTCGCGGCGGTGTGCAGCTGACGGATGAGCCCGGGGTGCTTCGCCTCGGCCTGGGCGAGGAACCAACCGGTCACGCGGTAGGAGTCGCGCGGCTTCATCTTCGCGAGGTCGAGGCGGATGCCGAACTTCCCCTGCTCGAGGAGCTGGAAGCGGATGTAGTCGGCCTCGCCCTCGGTGAACCAACCGGGGACCTTGCGGTAGGCCTGGAGGACGTGCGTCAGTTCATGGACGACGAGCGCGGCATCCTCGGGATGGGAGGCGACCCACTGGGTGGCCACGTTGATCGCCTTGCCGTCCCAATAAGCGACGCCCTTCATCTCGCGGAAGATGATCGTGATGGAGGTCGGATGAACCTCGCCCTTGTGCGCCCCGAAGCCCAGGGCGTCGGCGACCTTGGGTTCCCACTCCTTGAGGAGGGCCTCGGACTTGGCGGCGAAGGCCTTGAGCTTGTCGTCGACCCCCTGCTCGGGCAGGACGACCTTCACCTCGAGGGCCGCGGAGGCCAAGGCGGACCAAAGGAGACCGGCGAGCACGAGGGGTTGCATGGGCCCAGCCTTGGCCCGTTCCCCCCGCCCCTGCAAGTCGAAGGGGTTCACAAACGGTCAGGGTTGCACCCGTCCGGCGAACCCCAAAGGTGCCTGCCGTGCCCAATCGCCTCGCCCAGGAGCCCTCCCTTTACCTCCGCCAGCACCAGGATAACCCGGTGGACTGGTGGCCGTGGGGCCCCGAAGCTTTCGCCCAGGCCCGGACGGAGGGCAAACCGGTGCTGGTGTCGGTCGGCTACTCCTCCTGCCACTGGTGCCACGTGATGGCCCGTGAATCCTTCGCGCAGCCGTGGATCGCGGAGCTGATGAACCGGCACTTCGTCTGCATCAAGGTCGACCGCGAGGAACACCCGGAGGTCGACAAGCTCATGATGGACGCCGTCCAGATGATCCAAGGCCACGGGGGCTGGCCGCTCAACGCGTTCTGCCTGCCGGATGGGCGCCCGTTCTTCGGCGGCACGTATTTCCCGCCGGAGGATCGCGGGCAAGGCCAGGTGCCTTGGCCGCAGTTGCTGATGCGGGTGGCCGACTTCTACCACCGCAACCAGACGGAGCTGGCGGCGAACGCCGACGCGATCGCGCGGAACCTGACGCACCTGACGCGGGCCCCCGACGCGGACGGGACGGCCCCGACCCCGGCCGACCTGCTGGGCGCGGGGCGGCGCCTGTGCGAGCAGCATGACGACCAGCATGGAGGTTTCGGCGGGGCGCCGAAGTTCCCGTCCCCCTCCTCCCTCGACCTCCTGCTGGCTTTGCGCGGCAGCGCGGCGGTCGAGGCGGATCGTCCGTTCGCCACGCGCCTGGACGCGACGATCACCGTGACGCTGGGGGCGATGGCCCGCGGCGGCTTGTTCGACCAGGTGGGCGGAGGCTTCCACCGCTACTGCGTGGACCGCGACTGGACGGTCCCGCACTTCGAGAAGATGCTCTACGACAACGCGCAGCTGGTCGGCACCTACGCCGAGGCTTGGGCGCGTTACCGCGACCCGTTGTACGCGCGCGTGGTCGCCGAGACGATCTACTGGTGGCGGCGCGAGCTGACCGCGGGGGACGGGTTGCTCGCCGCCTCGCTCGACGCCGACACGGATCATCACGAGGGGCTGACGTATGTCTGGAAGGCGCCCGAGGTGGCGGAGGTGCTCGGAGCCGAGGCGTTCGACTTCGCCCAGGTCTACGGCCTGTCCGACCGCGGCAACTTCGAGGGTGCCAACATCCCCAAGCTGAAAGGCCGCCTCGAGGACCGCGACCGGCTGGCGCCCGCCCGCGCGAAGCTGCTCGCCCGCCGCGACCTCCGCCCGCAACCGGGGCGCGACGACAAGGCGCTGCTGGGCTGGAACGCGCTCGCGATCCGCGGTCTCGCCCAAGCGGCCTGGATCTTCGGCCGCCGCGATTGGCGGGCCGACGCCGAGCGTCTCGCCGCGACGTTGTGGGCGCGCTGCGCCTCGGGCGAGGGCGCGGGGCTCACGTTGCGCGCGGTCGTGCACGGCGCGACGGCGACGGTCGAGGGCACCTTGCCGGACTACGCCTGGTTGGCCGAAGCGGAGCTCGCGCTGGCGGCGACGGCGGCTTGGGCGGGCGGCGACCCCGCGACCCACACGCGACGCGCCGAGGCCTTGCTGCGGGCGGCCCGCCAGCGGTTCGGCGACCCGCATGAGGTCGGCTACTTCCTCGTCGGCGCCGAGCGCGCCGACCTCTCGGTCCGGCAGAAGGACTGGTTCGACAACGCGGTGCCGGCGGGCAACTCCTCGCTGCTCCACGGCTTCTCCGGACTGCGCGCCGTGACGGGGGACGAAGCGTGGGCGCGGGAACTGGCCGACCTCGCGCGGGCCTACGGCGGCGTGAGCCGCCAGGTGCCGCACGGCGCGGCCCATGCGCTCACGGCCCTGGTGCGCGAGGCCATCGGCCCGGCGACCCTCAAGACCCCGGTCGACCCGGATTGGGAAAGCCTGCGGCGGGCGCTGGTCGGCGATGAGACCACGCCGCCCCACCGTCGTCCGTTCCGCCCGGTGTTCCTCCGACCCGAGGCCGCCGCCACCGGCTACCAGCTCTGCGTCGGCCCGACCTGCCTTCCGCCGGTCGCGACCGCGGCGGAAGTCTCCGCGTTGCTCTGAGCGGGGTAATCCGCACTTGCCCGTCGAGCCGGGCGGAAAGAGGATGCGGCGATGCCTGAGGACTCCGGCTATGTCTACGGTCAAGGCCCCACGCCGGCGGGGAGCCGCCGGATCTTGCTGGGGATGGTGCGCGTCGAGGCCGAGGGCTACCGCCGCAACCGCTACCGCCCGGTGTGGTCGCGCCTCCTATGGGTGCTGCCGCTGGCGGGGGCGGCCCTCTGGGCGCTCTCGGCCGAAGGCTACTACTTCAACCAGCGCTACATGAACGGCATCGGCCCGACCCGGCGGGCGGACATGTACCTGTACCTGCCCGATAGCTTCGCGAACTGGGTCGGGGGCTGGTTCCGTTCCCCCGAGGAGATCCGGTTGCGCGACCGCGCCCGGATCCTCGGCCAGCAGGAGACCTACGGACGCATCGCGCACCTGCAGCGCAAGGGCGAACACTACGTCGCCATCGCCAAGGCCGCCTACGACCGGCAGGACTACGCCGAGTTCGCCAAATACATCGGGACCGGCGCCAGCCTCGCCCCGGCGAACCTCGAGGCGCAGCGTCTCTGCGCGAACCTGTTCTTCGCCTTCAGCCGACCGGACGACGCCTACCAACTGCTCGAGGAATCCCTGGAGTTCGCCCTGCGCGACCAGGAGCATTTCCGCTTCTACCTGCGACGCTGCTTCATGCTGGACCAGGACCAGCGGATCATCGCCGCGGCGACCAAGTACCTGGCCCGCCCGGACCTGTCCCCGGAGGTCCGCGCCGACCTGCAGATCGCGCTGGCGCAAGCCCAGCTGACCCGCGGCAACTTCGCGGAGACGGCGGCCTGCATCGAGCGTTTCGGGCTGGAGAAGACGGCCGAGGGATTCCTGCTCAAGTGCCAGCTCCTCTGGGAGAGCGGGGAGCGCGCCGCGGCCTTGGACCTGGTCGGGGCGGCGCAACGGGCCTTCCCCACCGTGAACCGCCTGCTGGAGATCAAGGCGCGCTGGCTGAAGGAGGAAGGCAAGCTCGCGGCCGCCCGCGATTGCCTCGACCTGCTCGCGATCAACGACCCGCGCAACCCTTCCCCGCGGATCCAGGCGCTCTACCTCATGCCGGCGGAGTCGCAACGCGCCGAACGCGCCCGGCTCATCGACCAGCTGATCGCGGAGTTCGGACGTCTGGATCAGGCGATGCTGGAGCTCGGCCGCTACGGCGCGGAGACGGCCGACGTGGACCTGACCGGACGGCTCCGGCGCCTGGCCGAGGAACGCCGCTTCCCCAACCAGCTCAACTTCGTGCTCACGCACGTCGAGGGCCTCATCAACGCCCGCCGGCCGCGGGAGGCGATCGCCTTGGTCGACGCGCTCTACCGCCAGCCGGACCGCGTCCACTGGACCGCGGAGACCACCCTCGCGTTCGACGCCCTGCGCATGCTGGCCTACTTCGCCGACGACCAACCGGACATCGGGTCGATCAACCTGCAGCGTCTGATGCAGAACAAGAACATCCCGCCGCAGCTGCTGCTGAACGCGGCCCGCAAGCTCATCGCGGCCCGGCGCTACGACGAGGCCAACGCCGTGCTCATCCAGACGCACGTCTCCAACGAGCAGAACCAGGCCGCGCTCATGCAGATCGTGCGCCTCAAGCTCGAGCACGAGCGGATCTCCGGCGACCTCGAGGTCTACCTACGCCGCCTGATGGCGACCCGCCGCCCGCCGCGCGAGCTGCTCGAACTGGCCGAACGACGCCTCGGTTCGGACACGTTCCTCTTCTCCGGCGACCGGCTCCAGCTGCTCGACGATATCGGCCGGATGCTCAGGACGCCGGCGCGCTGACCGGACGTTCGGTGACCTCGAAATAGGCCACGGAGCCGAGGCGGGAACCGTCCGGCAACCAGGCCCCGCGGCTGCATCCGTGGTTCACGAGCTCGCCGACCTCCGCCGGGGAGAGCACCGCGGCGGCCATCGCGACGCCTTCGGCCTCCAGCGCGCTGGTGCAGATGGCGCGGACCGGCGCGGCCAAGGTCACGGGCGTCCCTTGGCGCAGGTCGAGGAGGTGGGCGGGGCGCTTGGCGTTGGACTTGCTCGCGAGGGCGAAGCGGCAGAGCTTGATCTCCGCGCGGTCGCCGACCCCGACGCGCCAGCCGTTGGCGTCGCCGGGCGGGTCGAGGGCGAGCACGGCGCTGCCACCCGCCATCAGCAGGGCGCGGTGGATGCCCCAGTTGTTCTCGAGCAGCTCGGCCATGCGGTCCAAGGCGTAGCCACGGGTGAGCGCGCCGAAGTCGATCTCGGCCCCGGCCTTCACGCAGGTGAACTGGGCGCCATCGAGCACGAAGGAGCCGGCCTGGTAGTCCGCCCAGAGGCGGGTCCACTCGGCGTCGTCGGGATTGGGCACGGCGTCGCCGCGGGCCTCCCAATACTTGAAGAGCTTGCCGCCGGAGACATCGAAGGCCTTCCCCGTCTCCTCGCGCAGGTTCTGGGAGAAATCCCAGAGGGCGCGCACGTGGTCGGACGCCGTGACGAGGGCGCCCTCCGGCATGCCGTTGATCGACGTGATCGGGCCGCTGTCATGCCCGGCCTCGATCTGGAAGTCCAGGTCGTCGAGGAAATGGAAGAGCCCCTCCGACGCGCTCTTGGCGTAGCCCGCGTCCTCGTCGGCGATGCGCAACCAGAAGCGGGTGCGCATGGCGTCGTGCGAGAAATTATGGATGGTCGGCTGGCTGCTCATGGAGAAAGGTCTAGTTGAAAGGACCGCAGGGGAGTCTCTTAAGTTTCACGGAAGCATCCAGCAAGACCCAGTAACGCTCACCC
>JBEGOO010000018.1:0-4159 GCA_041182045.1 Verrucomicrobiota bacterium | reverse complement strand
ACCGCGACGAAGAGGAGGGACTTCTTCAGGTTCCCGGGCACGACGGCCGGGCCTTGGTCGCCGCCGGCGAGCAGGGCCGCGCGCGTGTCCATCACCAAGCCGCCCTTCGAGACGCCTTCCGCGGCGGAATGGCACTTGAAGCAATGCTCGGCGAAGATCGGGCGGATGTTCTTCTCGTAGAACTCGAGACCGGCCGGATCGACCTTCTCCTCCGGCTTGTCGGCCTTGGCGGCGGCCGGCTTGGCGGCCATACCGTCGGCCATCGCCTCCATCTTCATCTCCTGGGCGCGCGCGGCGCCGACGCCAAGCAACAGGAGGAGCGCGACGGAACGGGAGGCGGGCAGCGAAGGAAGCATGGAAGCTGAGGGGTGGACGTTAGGACAACGTGGTGGGAAATAGGTTACAAACTATCCAGAGCCTAATAGGGGTAATTCCTGAGGATTATTCTCTAGCCGGGATTGGAGACTTCAAGCCGTAGATGGCCAAATCACCAAATAAATCAGGGGTGCCCATCACCGGGCACCCCTGTCTTTTACGGTCAATTAAACCCGGGGGTCAGTTGACGTAGACGAACTCGTTGGAAAGCAGCAGGGCGTGAGCCAGCAACTCAATGGGCGTCAAGGGGTTGCGAGGAATCGTCTCGCCGACGTTCTGCAGGATGCCTTCGGCGCCACCGGTGGACACCGTGGCCATCATCTCGTCCGGAGCCTCGACCTTCTTGCCCACGGCGACGGTCGGGGCTTTGGCGTCCTTGCCCGCGGCGGCCTTGGCCACCCCCTTGCCCTCCTTCGCGTCCTTGCCCGCGGCGGCCTTCGCCACGGACTTGGTATCCTTGGCATCCTTGCCACCGGTGGTCTTGGCCGAGCCGGTCGAGGCGCGGGCGGAAGCGATGGCCATGGCCTTCTGCTTGTCGAGGAACTCGCGGGCGAGGCGGATCTCATTGGAGGTCGCGCGGCGCTGGAAGAGCGCGAGGAACATCGCGTTGATGCGGGAGTCCTCGGACATCGCCTTCACGACCTCGGGGCGGGCGGCGACCGAGCGGGCCACCTCGACCGACAGCGGGTTGTTCATGAAGAACAAGGCCTGCTGGGGCACGATGGTGGAACCGCGCTTGGAGTTGGCCATGTCGGGATCCGAGTAGTCGAACTGCGAGAGCGTGTCGTTGAGACGAAGCCGGTCGACGTAGCCGTAGAGGCTGCGGCGGTAGCTGTACGGTTCGTCGGTGATGTTCGCGGGCTGACCGCCGACGGCGGGGTTCATCTTGCCGGTGAGCAGGATCATCGAGTCGCGGATGGACTCGAAGTCCAGGCGACGGAGGTTGCCGCGCCAGAGCAGGCGGTTGCCCGCGTCGATCTTGAGCGGGTCGACCGGCCCCTTGCGGGCGATCAACGGG
This sequence comes from Verrucomicrobiota bacterium, assembly GCA_041182045.1. Classification (GTDB taxonomy): domain Bacteria; phylum Verrucomicrobiota; class Verrucomicrobiia; order Opitutales; family UBA953; genus UBA953. The sequence goes on along the minus strand of JBEGOO010000018.1, from coordinate 2,766 downwards.
TTGCTGTTCGGGTTGGAGTCCTGGCGGTAGGTGGCGCTCAGCACGATCTGGCGATGCATGCGCTTGAGCTTCCAGCCGTTCTTCGTGAAGTCGTCGGCCAGCCAGTCGAGCAGCTCGGGGTGGGAAGGCGTCCCGGACATGTTGCCGAGGTCGTCCGGCGTCGCGACGAAGCCTTCGCCGAAGTGCTTCAGCCAGAGCCGGTTCATCGCCACGCGGGGGGCGATCGGGTTCGACTTGGCCACGATGGCTTGGGCGAACTGGAGACGGCCGCTGCCCTCGGTGTAGGCCGGGCGGTCGCCCTGCGAGAGCACCTCGAGGAAGCGGCGCGGCACCGTCGGGCCGCGCTTGTTCTTGTCGCCGCGGAGATAGACGTAGCTGTCGCGGGGGTTGGCGGCGTCCTGGATGGCCATCGCCTCGCGCGGGGCGCCCGGGTGCGAGAGGCGCAGCTCGTTGATCTGCGACCAGCGGAAATAAGCGAGGGGCTTGCGGTTGTTCTGGCCGCCGAAGACCGGGCGGTTCTGCCAGTCGTTGCAGAACTTGCGGGTGTCGAACAGCGCGATGCATTCCTCGTTCTCGAGGATGTCCTCGATGTCCGGCAGCGGCCACGGGTAGGCGGCCATCTGGGCGATCGCGGCCGGCGTCTGCTTGCTCGAGCGGCCGGGGGTGGCGCAACGATCGATGTGGGCCAGGATCGAGGCCTTGCTGTCGTTGTAGGCCTTCTGGTAGGCCAGCGCGACGTCGTCGATGGTCTTCGGCTTCAGCCCGCGGAGCGCGGCGGCGATGAGCGGGTTGACCGGGTGCTTCGGGTCGGAGAGCGCGGCGGCGAGGACGCCGGCGGCGCGTTCCTCGAAGACCGCGGCCGGGATCGCCGCGACGCGGGCGAACGGGCCGGTGATCGGCGAGTCGACCTGGATGCGCATCGGCTCGAAGTCGGGCAGCGGGGTCTCGAGCTTGTACTTCTCGTTGACATCACCCCACTCGACCGAGCCGCGCTTCAGGGTGGCGGCGATCAGGCGACCGGCCATCTCGCGGTCGTAGCGGGCGCGCATGTCCTTGAAGTACTTGTAATAACCACCGGCGCTCTCCAGCTGCAGCTGGTCGAGGCGCTTCTGGAAGTCGGCCTTCAGCGCGTTGCCCTGGGGGCCGGCGGTGATGCCGGGACGCTGCAGGGGCTCGATCGTGGAGGCGAAGATGCCGTGGAGCGAGTAGTAGTCGGCCGCCGGGATCGGGTCGAACTTGTGGTCATGGCAGCGCGAGCAGGAGACCGTCAGGCCGAGGAAGGCCTTGGTCGTCGTGTCGATGCGCTCGTCGATGGTGTCGTCGATGTTGTCGAAACGCTTGCCGATGGTGATGAAACCGAGGGCGGCGAGGCGGGAGTCGTCCGGCTTGATGTCGGGCAGCTTGTCGGCCGCGAGCTGCTCGACGACGAACGTGTCGTAAGGTTTGTCGCTGTTGAGCGCGTCGATCACGTAGTCGCGGTAGGTCCAGGCGTAGGCGTAGCGGTAGTCCTCGAAGAGGCTCTTGCCCTGGTCCACGGCCAGGCCGCGGGTGTCGGAGTAGCGGGCCGTGTCGAGCCAGTGGCGCCCCCAGCGCTCGCCGTAGTGGGGCGAGGCGAGGAGCGCGTCGACCTGCTTGGCGACGACGGCGTCGACGGCGTCGGCGGGCACGCCCCGGCGCGCGGCGCCGGCGTCGGCCATGGCGGCGGCGTCGAACGCGCGCACGAAGACGGCGACCTGCTCGGCCGTGGGCGGGAGCCCGATGAGGTCATAGGAGAGCCGGCGCAGCAGGGCTTCGGGCTCGGCCGCGGGGCTCGGCTGCAGGCCGGCGGCCTCCAGCTTGGCGAGGACGAACCGGTCGATGGGCCCCTTGGCCCAGGCCTTGTTCTTAACTTCCGGCAGCGGGGCGACCTTGATCGGCAGATAGGCCCAATGCTGCTTGGCCTTCTCGGTGAGACCGGTCAGCTTGGCGCCGGCGCCGACCGGGGCGGGGGCGCCCATCTTGACCCACTTCTCGAGTACCTCGATCTTGGCGTCGGCGATCTTGCCGCCCTTCTTCTTCGGCGGCATGGCGATCTCGGGGTCGCCGTAATGGACGGCCTGCAGGAGCAGGGATTTGGCGTTGTTGCCCGGGACGACCGCCGGGCCTTGGTCGCCGCCCTTGAGCATGCCATCGCGCGAATCGAGGATCAGGCCGCCCTTCGAGGAGCCTTTCTCGATCGAGTGGCACTCGTAGCAATGCTCGGCGAAGATCGGGCGGACATTCTTCTCGAAGAACTCGAGGCCTTCCTTGGAGGGCTCATCGGCGGCCGAGACGAGGGCGCTCGCGGCCAGAAGACCGAGGAGAGGGGTGCGACGGAGACGGGTCATGGCGAAAAGGCGAGGTAAGGGAGGACAGCAGGACGCCCCCGAGGTTGCACGGGGTCCTTGATAGGTAAGAACACCATAAGGTCTCCGCCCTAGGAATCAAGTGGGGGTTGCCCCGGATAGACCGAAAATCCCCCTTCCCCGCCCGTCATTTACCGTCCATAACGGGAACGGATGCGCATCCTGCTCGCCAGCGACAAATTCAAGGGAGCCCTCCCCTCCCCCGCGGTGGCCGAGGCGCTCCGCCTCGGTCTGGCGGAAATCTTCCCGACGGCGGCCTTCGACATCTGCCCGATCGCGGACGGGGGCGAAGGCACCACGGAGGCCATGGTGACCGCGCTGGGCGGGGGCTGGGAGACGGCCTTGGTCACCGACGCCCGAGGTCGCCCGCTCCGGGCTCGCT
>JBEGOO010000017.1:0-3033 GCA_041182045.1 Verrucomicrobiota bacterium | reverse complement strand
GCACCGGTGATCATGTTCTTGACGAAGTCGGCGTGGCCCGGGCAGTCGACGTGGGCGTAGTGGCGGCCGACGGACTCGTACTCGACGTGCGAGGCGGCGATGGTCACGGTCTTGGTGGCGTCACGGACGGTACCGCCCTTGGTGATTTCGGCGTAGGACTTGGTCTCGGCGAGACCCTTGCGGGCCTGGACGGCGACGATCGCGGCGGTCGTGGTCGACTTGCCATGGTCGATGTGACCGATGGTACCGACGTTGACGTGGGGCTTGGTGCGGTTGAACTTCTCTTTGGCCATGGTTTTGGTGGTGGGAGTGGTTGGTTTGGTGTGTGGAAAGGAAAGTGATGGAGCCCCCGACTGGATTTGAACCAGCGACCTCGTCCTTACCAAGGACGCGCTCTGCCAACTGAGCTACAGGGGCATCCCGACCACGTGCTTGGGACGCGGAGGGAAGGGTTTGAATGACCATCCCCTACCCCACCGTCAAGCGGATAGTTACAACCCTTTTACCCGCCGTCCGGACGCCTCAAGGGCTGACCACCAGACGGTAGGTTCCCGGCGCCAGATGGCGGGCCCAGGGAACCCCGGCCGCCCAGCGCGCCAGCGCCTGATCGACCCCGGCATCCCCCGAGGAGCGGGAGACCGCCGGCCAACCCGCCTGCCCGAGAGCATCCACCCCGATAATCGCCTCATATTTATCCCAAAGTGGGGCTTCTTTAACGTTTTTATCGCTATTTTTAATATTAATGGACTCCAAGTGGGGCAGGATACCGCTGATGGAAGGCTTGGCGGCCCCACCGATGGGATAAACCTCGAAAACGCCCACCCGAGGGGGCAGTCCTGACTGGGTCAGATTGGCCCTCCCAAAGGTCACGAAGGGGTCGGTCGCCACCAACGGGCTGGCCTTGGCGGGAGCCGGGGAAACCGGGTCCGCCAACTTCAGCGGGGCCTCGGTGGTCTTCAGGGGGTCATGGGCCAACCGCCGGTCGAGACGGGGGAACGGGGTCTCCTCGCTCGGACGCGGCCCCGCGGAGGGAAGATCGACCGGGTTGATCAAGCGTCCGGGGAGGTAGGCCACCGAGGGATCGAGCAGCAGGACCCCTTCGGTCGGGGCGTGGTCCGGGGCGACCCAGCGGACGCCCCCTCGCAGCGGTTCGGCGGGCGGCAACCCGCCATCGGTCGGCCGCACCAGGACCAGGGCGGCGAGGAAGACCGCCAAGCCCGCGATGAGCGCCGTGCGGGTGAGCGGCGGCACGCGGCCGCCCGCGAGGTCGCGGATGGTGCCGAGGGAACGCACGGTCAGCTCCCGGCCGGACGCGCGGCCACGGTGACGCGGGCGAAGGAGCCGCGGCCCTCGCGGATGAAGTTGAGCATGAGCGTCTCGCCGGGCTTGCGACGCGCGATGGCGATGCGCAGCTCGTTCCAGCCTTCGAACGGCTTCCCGTCGAGGGCGACGATGACGTCGCCGACCCGCAGGCCGGCCTTGGCCGCGGGCAGGCCCTCGCTCACGTCCGTCACGCGCACCGCGCCGGACTTGCCGAGGTTGAGTTTCGCGGCCTCCTCCAGCGCGAGGTCCTCGCCGAAGACACCGATCAACCCGCGGACCACCTTGCCACCGTTGGCGAGATCGGCGCCGACGCTGGCCATGAGGTTCGCGGGGATGGAGAAGCCGATGCCGATGCTGCCGCCGTTGCCGGACGTGCGGATCGCGGTGTTCATGCCGACGATGCGGCCTTCGAAGTCGATCAAAGGCCCGCCGCTATTGCCCGGATTGATCGCGGCATCGGTCTGCAGGAAGTCCTCGTAGTCGAGGCCCATGCCCGATCGCCCGGTGGCGGAGATGATGCCGGACGTGACCGTCATGCCGACGCCCAGCGGGTTGCCGATGGCGAGCACCACGTCGCCCACGCGCACCTTGTCGCTGTCGGCGAAGCGGGCGTACGGGAGGTTCCGCTCCTCCACCTTCAACACGGCGATGTCCGTCTTGGAGTCGACGCCGAGCACCTTGGCCCGGAATTCACGGCGGTCGTTGAGCTTCACGAAGACCGTCTCGGCCGTCTGGTTGTTCGGCAGCGTGACGACGTGGCGGTTGGTGATGACGTAGCCGTCGGGGTGGATGATCGTGCCGGAACCCAGCCCGGCGGGCACCATGACCTCGCCGGTCTTGCGGTCCACCTGGACGTCGTTCGGGTCGATGCGCCCGCGGTATCGGCGGAGGACGTCGGGCGGGATCACCTGCGCGGTGCGGATGCTGACCACCGCCGGCATGATGCGGGTGAGCATGTCGGCGTAACTAGCGCCGGGGACCGCGCGGTTGACGGGCCGGGCGTCGGATTCGAAGGAGACCCCGGCGGACAGCAGCGCCGGGAGGAGGGCGATGATGGCAAGGAAGCGTCGCATGACCCCGCCAGCCTAACGGCGGACCGGGCCAAGGCAAGCGACCTCAGCGGGCCATGGTGAAGCCGCCGCCCGACTGGGTGGGCTCGGCCTCGTCGCGGTCCTTGTTGAACCGCATGGAGAACAGGCGGGTGACGCCCTTCTCCTGCATGGTGGCCCCGAAGATCGCGTCCGCCGCGGAGACGGTGCGCTTGTTGTGGGTGATCACCAGGAACTGGGAGTAGCGGGTGAACTCGCGGATGATGTCCGTGAAACGGCCCACGTTGGCGTCGTCCAGCGGCGCGTCGAGCTCGTCGAGGACGCAGAGCGGCGAAGGCTTCACCATGTAGATGGCGAAAAGCAGGGCGACGGCGGTCATCGTGCGCTGGCCGCCGGACAGGAGGGAGATGCCGCGCAGCTTGGTGCCGGGCGGCTGGGCGATGATCTCGATGCCGCTCTCCAGGACGTCCTCGCCCTGGACCAGCTGCAGGTCGGCCGTGCCGCCGACGAAAAGGCGCTCGAAGGTGAACTGGAAGTTCTTGCGGACCTGCTCGAAGGTGTCGGTGAAGAGCTTCAGCGAGGTCTGGTTGAGCTCGTCGATGGCCTTGGTGAGCTCCTCCTTGGCCTTCCAGAGGTCGTCGCTCTGCTTGGTCAGGAAGTC
>JBEGOO010000016.1:0-2863 GCA_041182045.1 Verrucomicrobiota bacterium | reverse complement strand
CTCGAGCGGAGCGACGGCGGAGATGATCTTGTCGACCTTGATCTGCTTGGTCGCGAGGAGCTCGATGCAGCGCGGAATCTCGCCGGCCGAGGCGCAGGAGCCCTGCAGGCGCAGCTGGCGCGTGACGACGATTTGGAGCGGCAGTTCCGTCTTGGGCGAGAGGTTGCCGACCAAGGTCACGGTGCCGCCCTTGCGGACCGCGTGGATGGCCGAAAGGACGGTGGCGTTGAGGCCGACGCACTCGAAGGCGGCGTCGGCGCCCTGCCCCTTCGTCAGCCCCTTCACGAACTCGGCGAGGTCGCCGCCGGTCTTGGCGTTGAAGCTGTGGGTGGCGCCGAGCTCGCGCGCGACGGCGAGCCGCGAGTCCTCGGTATCCACCGCGATGACCTGGGCGAAGCCGGCGATCTTGGCGGCCTGCAAGGTGAGCAAGCCGATCATCCCGGTGCCGACGACCACGGCGGTGTCGCCCGGGGCGCAGGGCGTGAGCCGGACGGCATGGACCCCCACGGAGACGGCCTCGATCATGGCGGCTTCGTTGAAGCCTAGGGCGTCGGGCAGCACATGGACGATGCGCGCGGGCACCGTGACGAATTCGGCGAACGCGCCATGCCGGCGGTAGTCGCCACAGGAGACGCCGAGCACCTGACGGTTATCACACAAGTTCACGTCGCCGCGCCGGCAGTGGACGCAGCCGCCGCAGAAGACCGTCGAGTCGAAGGTCACGCGCTGACCCGGCTTCAGGTTCGTCACCTGGGCGCCGACGCCGGTGATCACGCCCGCCGCCTCATGCCCCATCACCAGCGGCGGGATCCGGCGCCCGGTCGAGCCATCGTAGCCATGGATGTCGGACCCACAGATTCCGCAGGCCTTGACCTGGATCAGGACCTCCTCGGGACCGCAGACGGGGCTCGGCACATCCGTATAGGACATGCTTTTGTACTCGGTGAGCAGCAGCGCTTTCATGGGACGACTCTGGTATGGGGGCCCGCGCGGAAAAGGGCAAGGATTTGGCGGATGGAGCCAATGGTTAGGATTAGGGCTTGGGCTTGGGCTTAAACCAAGCGACAGGAACAGGGACAGGGGCAGGGTCAGTGAAAGGAAGAAACCGAAAAGATGACCGTCGGACCGAGTCTAGACTTCATCAAAAGCCTCCAAGTGCGCGTCAGGTAAGATGCCTACGAATTTCAAGTTCAGTAAAGCAATCCAAGGCATTGTCATCAAGCCATGGAGCCAACCAGTTTGGATAACTTAATCGCCTATCAAAAGGCGGTCCTCTTTGCGGGAAAAACAATCAAGCTTACCCGTCATTCAGGCCTTCGCGAGCATGGTTGGTTTTGCGACCAGGTCCGGCGCGCCGCGCTTTCCGTTCCAAGCAACCTCGCTGAGGGGTACGAGCGACGGTGCGGCAAGGATACCGCCCGCTTCTATCGCATCTCTCTCGGATCGTGCGCAGAAGTCCGCGCCCAACTGAAAGTCGCCATCGTGTCAGAATTGGTCAAAGCCCATGAAGTCGAAAACACCATTAGCGACGCGACCGAGGTAATCCGACTGATAAGCGGCATCCTCAGGGCGAGGGAGAAAATGGATAACTAAGCACAGTCACGCCTGTCCCTGTCCCTGTCCCTGTCCCTGTCCCTGTCCCTGCCCCTGTCCCAAGCCCTAGCCCTAGCCCCTGCCCCCCTTCAAAACCCCGCTCCTTTGACCTTCGTGCGAAGCACGAAGACATCATGATTCGAGGTGACGAAGAGGGTCCGGCCATCCTCGCCCCAGGCGAGGTTCGCGGTGGGCTGATGGAAGAGAATCGAGCCGAGATGCTTCCCCTGCGGCGAGACGATGAGCACGCCCCCCGGACCGGTCGTCCAGAGGTTCCCCTCGGCGTCGACCTTCAGGCCATCGCAACCACCCGGGCGGTCGGCCTTGCGAAGCGGCTGGGCGACGAAAACGTCGCGCAGGTTGCCGCCGTCGAGGTCGCAGGCCGCGACGCGGGTGTTGGCGTTATCGGAGACCGCCAGGTAGATCGTCTTCTGATCGCGGCTCAAGGCGATCCCGTTGGGCCACTTGACCGCCGAGGTCACGAGCGACACCTTGCCGTCCACGGCGAGTTTGTAGACCCCATGGAAGGCTTGCTCGGACTTCTGGCCCTTGGGCAGGCCGTAGGGCGGGTCGGTGAAGTACACGGAGCAGTCGGCGGCGATGGCCAGGTCGTTCGGGCTGTTGAACTTCTTGCCCTCGAAGGCGGTCGCGAGCGGCTTGAACTTGCCGTCGCCGAGGGATTGACCGATCCGACGGGCCCCGTGCTGGCAGAGCACCAGGTTACCCTGACCATCGACCGCGAGACCATTGGATCCCTGGAGGTCGGACGGCTCGTCGGTGCCGCTGGGCTTCAGGAAGACCACCGGTTCGGCGTCGCCACGCTTCCACGCGTAGGCGATGTTCTTGGGGACGTCCGAGAAGACGAAGCGGTCCTTGCACCAGACGGGACCTTCGGCCCAGCCGTAGCCGGTGCCGACTTTCTCGATCTTGGCGTCGGTCGCGACGAGCGCGTCGAGCGCCGGATCAAGTTTCTCGATGACCGGGGCGGACGGAGCGGCGAACAACGCGGTGGCGGCGAACAGCGGGAGGAGTGACTTCATGGGGAGCGGGGCGGGAAGGTTATTTCTTTTCGACCTTGATGAAGTCGAGTCCGAACATGTTGCGCGGGGTCGCGGCGGGATTCATCGACAGGACCTTCACCTCGAGCTTGTGCTCGCCCGCGTCGAGCTCATGGCGACCGCCGTCGAGCTCGCCGGACGTCACGACTTCCTTGGCGTTGTAAAGGTCGAGGCCTTGCGGACCGGTGATGACCTTGCCGTCGAGGCGCAGT
>JBEGOO010000015.1:0-2693 GCA_041182045.1 Verrucomicrobiota bacterium | reverse complement strand
CAAGTCCTTGTAGGCCGGGACGAGCCGCAGTTTCGGCACGTGGCGATCGTCCATGACGACCTTCCACTTCCCGGCGTCGTCCAGCTCGACCGTGGCGTCCGGGGTCACGACGCGGTTGTCGTCGCGGGCGAAGCGCCGCGCGGGCACGGTCTCGAGCTTGGCCAGCTCGGCGAGCCCTTCGCGGATGTCGTCCATCTCCAGGTCGAGCTGGCGGGCGCAATCCTCGAGGCGGCGGGCCATCATGGGCTCCCAGCAATCGCCGACGAGCCGGGCGGCCGTCGAGAGGCCGCGGCCGCGCTGCCGGAGCTGGGCCAGGAAGCACTCGCGCAGGTCGCGGGCGCCGATGCCGGGCGGGTCGAAGCCCAGCAGCAAGGTATGGGCGGTCACGACCGCCTCGTACGGCTGACCGGAACGCAGCGCCAAGGAGGACAGGTCCTCCTCGAGGAAACCGCGTTCATCCAGCGAGTCGATGAGCAGGCGCAGGGCCTCCTGGACCGCGGGGTCGTCGGAGGCGGTGCGGGCCTGTTCGGCGAGGTGCTCGGCGAGCGAGGCCTCCCCGGTGGCCGACTCCATCAGGTGCCGGCGGCGCTCCTCGTCCTCCTGCGTGTAGCCCTGGGAACGGATCTCCTCGTAATAGCTCTCGTCCCAGTCCTCCTTCATCCGCTTCAAGGCGTCGAAATCATCGTCGCCCAACGCGAGCTCGCGCGGGCCGTCCTCCTCGGACTCCTCGGCGGGCGGCGCGGCGTCCAGCCGCTCGACGGAGGTCGGCTCGACCTCCTCCAGCAACGGGTTGGCCGCTAGTTCCTCGCCGATCTCGCGCAGCAACTCCGCCGCCGGCACCTGCAGGATCCGCAGGGACTGGCGCAGCTGGGGCGTGAGCACGAGGCCCTGCACCTGCTTCTGGGATTGGTTGATGCCCTGATTGGCCATGGAACACCGAAAGTAGAGCAAGGCCGGCGGGGTTTGGCAAAGGGTATCGCACCCCCAATCGGCTTGCCTCGACCCGGCCGGAAGGCAGGCTCGGACAACCTTCCCCGAGGTCCCCCGCCCGCATGCGTCACTTCGCCCTTTTCATCGACAACGAGGTCCGCGGACCACTCTCCGAATTCGAGGTCCAGGACCTGATCGCGGCGGGGACGGTGCATGGGCAGACGCTCTGCGCCCCGGCCGGCTCGACCGAATGGGAGCCGCTCTCGAACCACTTCACCTTCGGCAGCACCCTGAAGCTCAACCGCGGGCCCGCCCTGGAAAAGAGCGAGGCCGAGCTCGCCGCCGAGGCCAACCGCCTCGACCCCGAGGTCCGCCGCAGCCTGCTCATGTACGGGCTGGCGGACGGCGCGACCGTCGACCAGATCTCGCCGGCCCAGGCCGAGGCCGCGCTGGCGGGCCAGATCGCCCGCATCCAGGCCGCCCGCCGCCGGCACCTCGTCGCCGGCTGGAGCGCCTTCGTCCTCGTGGGCGCCGCGGGCGCGACGCTCGCGCTGACCGACACCCCGGTCGCCCGCGCGCTCGGCTCCGCCGCCCTGTCGTTCACGAAGGATGACCCGCGGCAGACGGAGCTGGCCCGGCGTTTCGAGACCGAGCTGAAGACTTTCGAGAAGCTCCGCGGCGACGCCCTGGCCGCGACCTTCGCCGCCCCGGCCGGCGGCGCCCCGGCGCGCCCCGCCCTGCTCGCCCGTCTCAAGGTGAACGCCGCCGCCGGGTTCAACCTCAGCGGCGAGGTCGACACCGCGCCCCTCGCCGGGCTCGTCGGCAAGTGGAACGTGAAGCTCGACCCGGCCGTGCGCGTCTTCGTCCTCCCCGCCCCGCTGCCCGAGGACGTGGCCCGCAAGGTCGAGGAGCAGTCCAACGTCCTCGACGCCGTGCTCTCGCCCATGCTCGACGACGCCGGCTTCGATAGCCTCCGCGCCGAGGTCGTCCGCAACTTCCCGGCCTTCCCGGCCGCGCCCGAGTCCGCCCGCCTGAAGACCGAGGTCGAATCGATGAAGCTGGCCGAGCTCAAGACGATGATCGAGCGCGTCGACTTCCGCGCGCGGGCCGCCGAGCAGGTCCCCGCCACGAAGGACTGGGCGCCCAAGCTGCGCGCGTTCGCCGCCCAGCTGCGCGACCTGCAGGCGCGCCTCCAGACCAACGGCAACCCCGCCGCGCGCGGCCGCCGCTGGAGCGAGTTCAACGCCGGCCCCGGCGCGGAGCTCGCGGCCTGGGTCCTCGGCGCCAACGCGCGCGAGGCCAAGGTCGACGACAAGGGCGCCTTCGCGCTCCCCGAGACAGGCAAGTTCGACGCGGCCGCCGCCGCCACCCGCGTGCTCGTGACGACCCAGCTGAACAACGACACGGTCTACCTGACCTGGGGTTCGAAGTTCCTCTCCTGCCGCACGCTGGACAGCCACGAGATCCCGAAGGAGCAGTTCCTCGCCCGCGAGGAGTACAAGGTCGTCGACAAGCCCGCGACGGGCGGCCGTCGCTGCGTCGCCAAGGCCCGCGTGGGCGGCCGCGAGCTCACGGTGGAGCGGACCTCGCCCCGCTGGTGCTTCCTCACCGTCGCGCGCGAGAAGGACGCCGACAGCCTGGTGGTCGCGGTCGACGCGGACACCTACGCGAAGTTCGCGGTCGGCCAGGTCGTGCCGTTCGAGACGCTGGCCGGCCTGCAGGTCTTCGCCCGCCCGGTCGAGTCGCCGATCCCCTCCCCGCTC
>JBEGOO010000014.1:0-3235 GCA_041182045.1 Verrucomicrobiota bacterium | reverse complement strand
CGGGCGGTGAGGGGGTTCCGCTCGCTCACGATCCAGCGGGCGAGGCCGAGGCGGTTCTTCGGCGCGTCGGCGGGCAGTTTGCCCAGCGCCGACGGGATCTCGGCGGCGACCTGGTCGCCCTTCTTGTCGTAGGCGCCGCGCAGCAGGATATTGGCCATCGGCATCATGTCCTTGCGCTCCTCCTGGATGTGCGTGAGCGGGCTGCGGTCCTTGATCGCCTTCAGTTCCGCCTCGAGCGAGACCTGCCGGGTGGACACGGCCAGGACATCCGGGCGACGCACGCCTAGATAATAGTCGAGCGCGGCGGCGCGATCCTTGGCGGCGAGCTTGCCCGCCACCTTGGCGCGCAAGCCGTCGACCTTCGCGAGGGCGAGGGCTTCGGCGCCGGACAGGTCGCGGTCGTAGAAGCGGACGTCCTGGGCGGAGCCCTCGAAGAACTCGCTGGCGCTGCGCTGGCCCACGCGGGTCGGCGTCTTGGCCTGACTCGCCGTGGTCAGCCGGTTGATCTCGAGGTTGAGGGCGACCATCGCGCCGTCGACGTAGAGCTTGAGGCCCTCCGCCTTGCCGCTGCCGTCGTAGGTCAGCAACACATGCTGCCACACGTCCTTCTTCGCGATGGCCTTGGCGGTCGTCACCTTGATCGCGTCGTTCGGCCATCGGCTGATCAGGTAGAAGCCGTAGTTGGCGTTCGCCAGGAAGAGCGACCAGCCTTGGGCCGCCTTCGGGTCGTCCATGCGGGCCACCAGCGCCTGCGTGCCTTGGAGGTTGGCCGGGCGGAACCAGCCGCCGACCGTGAAGGGCTTCTTGGTGTCGAAGGCGCCGACCTCGCCGAGCTCGAGGTTGGCGCCTTTCTTCAGCGCGAGCGCGGGCCCCGCATGTCCGTCCTTGGACCAGGTCAGCGGGCCGGTGGCGCGCGTTTGGGCGGGGGTGCCGGCGCCTTCGTTCAGGGCGAAGCGTCCCAGCAGGCCCTTGGTCGGGAGGTCCTGGTCGAGGTCGGCCGGCTTCAGTTTGGCGAGCCAGCCGTCGAAATCCTTCTGGGCGGCGCCCTTGGCCGCCGTCGCGGCCTGTTTGGCGACCTCGATCTCACCCGGCAGGGCCTTGAAGCGCGGGCGGTCGGCGTCTGACGGCAGGTGGATCACCGGGCCGCGGCCATCCTTCACGTTGCCATCGAGGCCGGGCTGCGTGGTGTTCCGGAAGAACGCCGCCAGCGAGTAGAAATCCTTCATCGTGAAGGGGTCGAACTTATGGTCGTGGCACTGCGCGCAGTTGGTCGTGAGGCCGAAATACACCCAGCCCATCGTCTGCACGCGGTCCGCCGCGTAGTTGGCGAGGTTCTCCTCGACGATCGTGCCGCCCTCGTTCGTCGTCGCGTTGCAGCGTTGCAGGCCCGTGGCGACCAGCTGCGACTCCGTCGGGTTGGGCAACAGGTCGCCGGCGAGCTGCTCGACCGTGAACTGGTCGAACGGCTGATTGGCGTTGAACGCCTTCACGACCCAGTCGCGGTAGGGCCACATCTCGCGGGGATTGTCGAAGTGCAGGCCGTGCGAGTCGGCGTAGCGGGCGGCGTCCAGCCAGTAGCGCGCGCGATGCTCGCCGTACGCCGGCGTCGCCATCAGCTCGTCGACCACCGCGCGGACCTGCGCGTCGGACAGGCGGGCGCCCTCCTTCGGCAGGTGCTTCGCGAGGAACTCCGGCGAGGGCGGCAGGCCGGTCACGTCGAGGCACAAGCGACGGAGCAAGACGCGGGCCTCGGCCTCGGCGGCGGGTTGGAGGCCGGCGGCCTTGAGCTTGGCCAGGACGAAGGCGTCGATCGGGTGCTTCGCCCAGCCGGTCGGGTCCGCGGGCGGCGTCACGGCGACCGGCGGGAGCAGGGACCAATGCGGCTGCCACGGGGCCCCCTGTTCGATCCAGGCCTTGATCTTGGCGACCTGGGCCGGCTTCAGGGACTTATGCGTCTCGGGCGGCGGCATCAGGTCGTCCGCGTCCTTCGTGATGATGCGTTGGAAGAGGCTGCTTTGGTCCGGCTTTCCCTTGATGATGGTCGGCGGGATCTCCTTGCCGTCCTTGCTCTGACGGGCGGCGAAGAAGCCGGCTTCGGTGTCGAGGCGCAGGCCGGCCTTGCGGGTGCCGGGGTCGGGGCCGTGGCAGTGGAAGCAGTTGTCGGCGAGCACCGGGCGGATGTCGCGGTTGAACTCCACGGTGTCCGCGGCGAAGGCGGCCGAGGCAAACAGCGGGAGGAAGGGAAGGGAGGACTTGGGCATGGGGCGGCCGGGGGAAACCGTAAGGTTTTTGACGTCTCTCGCCACCCTGATGTTCCCGACGGGGCTCAAATCAGGCGTTCTTTTTCTTTCGATTAGACCGGAGGCGTCCGGGGTGGACGCAAAAAGGCCCGCCAGACGGTGCTGGCGGGCCGGGCGGCCGACGCGGTGCCGAGCCTTACTTCTTCGCGACGTCGAAGCGGTCGAGGTTCATGACCTTCGTCCAGGCGGCGACGAAGTCGTGGACGAGCTTCGTCTTCCCGTCGGCGCTGGCGTAGACCTCGGACAGGGCGCGGAGCTGCGAGTTGGAGCCGAAGACGAGGTCGACGGCGGTCGCGTTCCACTTCACCTGGCCGGTCTTGCGGTCGCGGCCTTCGAAGAAGTGCTCGCAGATCTTGGCCTTCTCCCAGACCACGGACTGGTCGAGGAGGTTCACGAAGAAGTCGTTGCTCAGGACGCCCGGTTGCTTGGTCAGCACGCCGAGGCCCGGGAAGAGCACCGTGGTGTCGAGCACGCGCATGCCGCCGACGAGCACGGTCATCTCGGGGGGCGTCAGCGTCAGGAGCTGGGCGCGGTCCACGAGATTCTCCGCGGCGGGGCGGTCGAGCTTGCGGCCGAGGTAATTGCGGAAGCCGTCATATTTCGGCTCGAGCACCGCGACGTACTCGGCGTCGGTCATCGCCTGCGTCGCGTCGGTGCGGCCCGGGGTGAACGGCACCTTGACCGGCACGCCGGCCTTGGCGGCGGCCGCTTCGACGGCGGCGCAACCGCCGAGGACGATGAGGTCGGCGAGGGAGACCTTCTTGCCGCCGGTCTGGGCGGCGTTGAAGATCGCCTGCACCTTCTCGAGGACCGTGAGGACCTTGGCGAGCTCGGCCGGCTGGTTCACTTCCCAGTCCTTCTGCGGGGCGAGGCGGATGCGGGCGCCGTTCGCGCCGCCGCGCTTGTCGCTGCCGCGGAAGGTGGCGGCGGAAGCC
>JBEGOO010000013.1:0-6033 GCA_041182045.1 Verrucomicrobiota bacterium | reverse complement strand
TCGCCCCGATGAGCGCGCGCAGCGCGTTCTCGGCGGCGGCGAGACGGCGGCGGCCGAGACCTTCGTCGACCTTGGCCTGCGCGGCGGCCAGGCGCGCGGAAGAAAGCGGGTCGGAACCCAGCAGGCCGGCGGCGACGGTCTTCTCGACGAGCTCCATCTCGCGGCGGCGCGTGGCGAACTCCTCCTCGAGGATGGCGAGCTGCTCGCGGGCGCCGCGGACGGCGAACCACAGCCGGGCGACCTCGGCCGAGAGCGCGAGGTCCGCCTGCGCGGCGGTGTACTTCGCCGCGAGGGCGTCGGCGTCGGCCGCGCGGGAATTCGCGGCCTCGCGGCCCCAGACGTCGAGTTCCCAGGATGCCTTCACGCCGACCGCGCCGACATCGGTGCGCCGCGGGATGCCGGCGTTGAGCGGGATGCGGCCCGTCTCCAGCGAGATGCGGGAAGATTCCAGGCCGGCGCCGACGGAAAGGGCGGGCTGGTCGCCGGCGTTGGCCGCGACGAGCAAGGCGACCGCCTCGCGCTGCCGCGCCCGGGCGATGACGAGGTCGGGGCTGTTCCGGCGCGCCTGGGCGATCAGCCCGAGCAAGGCGGGGTCGCCGAAGGCCTCGGCCCACTTCGCGTCGGCGACGGCTCCCGCCTGCGAAAAGGCCGCGGGCATGGCGGGGCCCGCCGGCTTCGCGGACGGGTCATGGGCGCAGCCCGCGAGCGCGAGCGCGGCGAGCAGGCAGGTCTTATTTACCCGGCGCATTTTGGGAGGCGTCGATGTACACGTCCATCTGCTGGCCGACGAACAGGGCGCGGCCCGCGGGGCGGTCGAACTGGTAGATGACCTGCAGGACGCGGGTGTCCACGCGCTCGACGCTGGCGCCGGTGAGCGAGGTCTTCGGGATGACGAAGGGCTCGATGCGGACGAACTTCAGGGCGATGGAACGGTCCTTGCCGCCGGCGAGGGAGCTCTCGCCCTTCAGGTAGCCCTTGGCGGGGAGGCCGTCGCGCATGCGGGTCGCAAGCTGCTCGTCGACGTCGCATCGGATCTGCAGGCGGGAGATGTCGCCGAGGACGACCGGGGCCTTGGCGCCGGCGGCCACGAACTCGCCGACGCGCACGCCGACCTGGAGGACGGTGGCGGCGATGGGCGAGCGGAGGACGAGTCGATCGAGCTGGACGGCGGTCTGGTCGAGCTGCGCCCGGGCCAGGGCGAGACGGGCCTTCGCCTCCTTCGCGCCCATCTGGTAGGAAAGCAGCTCGGCGGCGGAGACGGCGCCGCTGTCCTTGAGGCCGGTCCAGCGGCGGGCGGCGTCCTCGGCGCGTTCGGCGGCCGCCTCGGCGGCGGCGACCGCGGCGACCTGCACCGCGTGCTGCGCCCGGAGATCGCGGTCATCGAGGGTGAGGATCGGGTCGCCGGCCTTCACCTGGTCCCAGACCTTCACGTGGACCTTGGCGACGGTGCCGGAAGTGGGCGAGCCCAGGAGCGTGTTCTCGGCCACGGCCTCGATGAGGCCGGCCGCGGCGATGAGCCCGTCCTTGTCGCGGGTCGCCGGCTCGTAAGGCGGCGGGTTGATCGGCGTCTCGCTGGCGGTGCCACGGGTGAGCTGCAGGGCGGCGCCGGCGCCGGCGAGGGCGAGGGCGAAGAGCAGGAGGCGTTTCTTGAACATAAGGGGGGTCAGAGATGGGTGGTGTCCAGGAGCTTCGGGTCGTCGACGACGCGGCTGATGCGGCCGTCCTCCATCTCCGCGATGCGGTCGGCGAAACGGAAGATGCGGTGGTCATGCGTCACGACGACGACGCAGCGCTCGGGGGAGCGGGAAAGATCCCGGACCATCTGCATGATCTGGGCGCCCGTATCCTTATCGAGCGCCGAGGTCGGCTCGTCGCAGATGAGGAGCGGCGGCTCATGGACCAACGCGCGGGCGATGGCGACGCGTTGCTGCTGGCCGCCGGAGAGCGCGTTCGGGCGGCCTTCCTCGCGGCCCTTGAGGCCGACCTTGTCGAGGATGGCGACGGCGCGCGCGCGGGCCTCGTCGTACGGCCGGCCCTGGATCAGGAGCGGGACCATCACGTTCTCCGCGACCGTGAGGGTCGGGATGAGGTTGAAGGACTGGAAGACGAAGCCGAGGTTCTTGCGGCGGAACGTCGTGAGCGCCTCCTGGCCGAGCCCGTCGAGCCGCTGGCCGAAGACCTCGACCGTGCCGGCCTGCGGCGTGAGCGTGCCGGCGATGACGGAAAGCAAGGTCGTCTTCCCGCACCCCGACGGCCCCACGAGCATGATCAGCTCGCCGCGGCGCGCCTCGAAGTCGGCCTGCTTCAGGGCGACGACCTGGTTCTCGGGCGTCCCGAAGAACATGTCGACGCCGGTGGCGCGGACGGCGACGGTGTGGGCGAGGTGGCTCATCCGCGGAAGACGGAGGCGGCGTCGACGCGCGACACCTTGATGATGCCGATGATGGCGGAGACGAGGCTGATGCCGAGCACGAGGGCGAACGTCGCCCAGAGGATCTGCGGGAACATGACGAAGGGTGGCATGCCCTTCTCGATCATCACGCGCCCGATGGCCTGCGCCATGCCGGCGCCGAGACCGAACCCGATCAGGCCGGCGGTGAAGGCCTGCACGAGGAGCATGCGCGCGATGACGCCCATGCCCGCGCCCATCGCCTTGATGGCCGCGAAGTACTTCAGGTTCTCGAGCACGAAGGAGTAGAACGTCTGCCCCGAGATCGCGATGCCGACGAACAGGCCGAGCAGGACGGCGGTGCCGAACGAGAACGGGATGCCGGTGTTGGTCCAGAACCACCAGAACGTGTTGCGCGCGAGGCTGCGCTCGCCCCAGTTCCAGATCACGGTGTCGGAGGTCCAGGCCTTGAGCCCGGTGTCGCGCTCGATGCGCCCGCAGAGCTCGGCCGGCGTCACGCCCTTCTGCGGCTCGACGAGCATGAAGCTCAGCGTGCGCCGGGCGCCGAGCGTGTAGCCCTTCGCGCGGTCGTACGTGGTGTAGACGAACGGCCCGCCGGTGAACGCCCGCCGCACCTTGCAGATGCCGACGATGCGGGCCTGGATGTCGTTGATCTCGAACGTGTCGCCGACCTTGAGCGGCGTGGAGCGCGGCTTGCCGTCGGGCCCGACGCCCATGCGGCCCATGAGCGCGGCGCCCCACTCGTCGACGATGACCGTGTCGGGCAGGCGGAGGTCCTCGATGCGTCCCTGCGTCAGCACGGCGGGCGCGCCGGCGAAGGTGTCGGCGTCGATGCCGACGAGCGTGATCAGCTTGAAGTTGCCGTCCTGCATGCGCGCCTGGACGAAGGACGTGTGGAGCGGCGCGGCCCAGGCGACGCCGTCGACGGAGCGCACGCGACCGAGGTCGGTGTCGCGCAGCGGCTTGGCGTCGTTCACCTGCTCGACCATCGGGTCGCTGACCCAGACCTGCGCGCGTATGTTGACCATCGGCGTGTACGTCCAGCTCATGATGCCGAAGAAGACCGAGCTCTGCTGGGCCATGAGCAAGGCCGAGAACGCCAGGCCGCACAGGAGCATCGCCAGCTTGGCGCGGTCTCCGAAGAGCATGTTGAGGGCGAGGCGATACATCGGACGGCGGCTAGTCTCGCCCCAACAAGCCACGGGTCAATGGGAAGTCAAACGGCCCGGACATTGTCCGGGCCGTCGTGACGGGCGGGCGATTTCGCCGCTTACTTGACGGCGGCCGCGGCGGCGGGAACCTTGACGAAGTTCGTCTTGAACCATTCCGGACCCCACGAGGCGTTGACGGCCCAGGCGGCGACGAGGAGGACGAGGGCGATCGCGAAGCAACGGACGACCTTGCCCTTGTCTTCGCTCTTGGCGCCGGCGTGCAGGAGGCCGACCGCGCCGAGGGCGAGGATCGGGTGGAACCAGGAGATCGGGCGCACCGTCTGGAAGAAGGCGACGAGGCCGACGACGAGGTTGATATCCACCAGGACGGCGACGATGCGCTGGAAGACCGGCTTCGGACCCTTGGTCAGCGCCACGATGATGACGGCCAGGACGAGGAGGAGGGTCAGGGAGCCGTAGTGCTTGTGGAATCCGGCGACAGCGAGCGTGTGCATGCCGCCACCTTGGGTCCTGCCCGACCCGATTCAAGCCCTCCCTTGGGATTTCAGCGCTCCTCGGGGAAAAGGCCGCGGAAGGTGAACGCGGCGGCCGCGGCGGCGACCAGCTGCAGGGTGACCATGCAGAGGTAGCGGGGCGCGAACTTCCCGACGAAGACCAGCTCCGTCTTGAGGACGTCCAGTTGCTTGCCCTCGGCGGTGAAGGCCGCGAAGACGTCGCGCCAGGTGACGGCCAGGGTCACCGCCGGGTTGAAGGTCGGGGCCTGATGCTCGAACATGGACGCCGCGCCGTAGACGGCCAGGGCGATCGCGAAGCCGAAGTAGCTGTTGCCGGCCGTCCGGCGGGAGGTCGCCACCATCAGGATGACGAAGGCCATGAGGAAGGTGCCGAGGAACTCGGCCACGCCCTCGTTGAAGGCGCCGGCGAAGACCGGGTCGTCGACGGCGCGGGCGGCGGCGGCGGTGCGCTCGGGGTCATGGCCGACGAGCAGCCCCGCGACGGCCGCGGCCAGCAGGGCGGCGAGCAGCTGCACGAGGACGTAGGCGACGCCGGCGAGCCAGCCGTGGCGACCGCGGACGCACCAGGCCAGGGTCGAGGCGGGGTTGTAATGCGCGCCCGAGATCGCGCCGCCCATGTAGATGAGGGCGGCCAACAGCCCGGCCACGACCAGCGGGTCGGACGAGAGGCCCGCGGCGCAGCACAGGAAGAAGGTGGCGAGGCCCTCGATGCAAAGCTTGTTCCGCATGGGCTTAATCTCCCCACGCCCCGCGCGACCTCAAGCCCGGAGTCGCGCTCACCGGCCGCGCTGGTTGAGCCAGTTCTCGGAGAACGCCGCCATCTCCTCGAAGGAGGGCAGGCGGCGGGAACGCTGCAGCATGGCGCGGGCGACCTCCTCCTGCTGGGCGAGCAGGTCCTTGAAAGTGTCGTACAGCGGGGTCTTGCGGTTCTTGTCGTCGATCAACCAGAAGCCGACCTGCTTGCCGTCCTTCACCTCGTTGTTGTAGAGCTGCCAGTAGAGGACGAGCGCGGGCCGCCAGGAGAGGAACTTGGCGAGGATCTCGCGGTTCCGCTGCTCGTGGGCCTTGCCGTCGCCGCCGCAGGCCGACCAGGAGAGACCGCATTCGCCGATGAAGACGCGGCGCGCCGGCAGGCCGGCCTTGGGCGGCAGCTGCTGGTTCGCGTAGTCGAGGGCGGCGCGCACCGTCTCGGCCGGCTGCATCTGCACGTCGTACGCGGAGTAGGAGAGGAAATCGACGTTGGTCTTGGGGATGACGGCGTTGATCATGCGCTGCTTGCCGCCCTTGAAGGCGTCCATCACGCGGTTGACCTCCGCGTAGGTGTAGACGCGGCAACGCGTGTAGGGCACCTCGCGGCGCGCGTCGTCCACCGCCTCCTGGCGGATGTTGAGCCACTCGACCATCGCGGCCGCGGCCTTGGCGTCGAACTCGCCGTTAGGATCCATGTTCGGCAGCAACGCCCAGTCGCCTTCCCAATGGCCGATGAAGAAGGTCTTGCCGGTGGTGTCGCGGCGCGTGAGCAGGTCCTTGGCGAAGAGGTAGGTGGCGTTGTATTCCTTGCGCCGCTGCTCGGGCGTCATGCCCTGCTTCCACTCGTTGCCGGTCCGGAACCACAGCAGGTAGTGGGTGAACGGCATGCCGACGAGCTCGGTGAACTGCGGGGGCGAGGGCATCTGCACCTTGAGGATGCGCGAGCCGAGCTTGGCGATCTCGCGCGCGCCCTCGACCGTCGGGTCGTCCTTGCTGAACTTGTAGGCGGGGCCGACGATCTGCGTGCCGACGACCTGCGCGAACGCGTTGGGCATCTGCGGGACCGCGGGCAGCTCCGGGGCCTCGAGGATCAGGCCGCCGCTCTTCTTCTTCTGCGCCGACAACGGGACGACGAGGCAGGCGGCCAGGATCAGACCTAGGAAGGGACGGGGGAACAGTCTCATGG
>JBEGOO010000012.1:0-15502 GCA_041182045.1 Verrucomicrobiota bacterium | reverse complement strand
CGCTCTGGCCCGGACACTACGGGCTCATCCCGGCGAAGTTCGCCGAGTTCGCCGCCGCGATCTCCCGCTTCCAGCCGGTGAAGATCAACGCCGCCGGCAAGCTGCGCGCCGAAGCCGAGCGCGAGCTCAAGGCCGCCAAGGCCGACCTCTCCGTCATCGAACTGACCGACATCGCCACCGACGACGTGTGGTGCCGCGACCACGGCCCGATCTTCGTGAAAAACGACGCGACCAAGGAGCTCGCGCTGACCGACTGGGAATTCCACGGCTGGGGCGGCAAGTTCGAGGCCTCGCTCGACAACCAGGTCCCCGGCAAGATCGCCGCGAAGCTCGGCGTGAAGAAGTTCAGCTACCCGTTCGAACTCGAAGGCGGCGGCATCGAGGTCTCCGGCGACGGCCTGCTCCTCACCACCGCGGCCGTGCAGAACAACCCGAACCGCGCCGAAGGGCGCGACGACGCCGCGTTCCACGCCGCCATCAAGGACGGCCTCGCGATCGACGAGCTCCTCTGGATCGGCGAAGGCCTGGCCAACGACGACACCGACGGCCACATCGACAACCTCGCCCGCTTCATCGCGCCGCGCACGATCCTCGCCGTCAGCGAGTCGGACAAAACTTCGCCGAACTACGCGCCGATGCAGGAGAACCTGCGACGCCTGCGCGAGATGCGCCCGCGCGGCCAGCGCCTCGACGTGATCGAACTTCCGCTGCCGAAGCCCATCCGCCTCGCCGGCCGCGACCTGCCGCCGAGCCACGCGAACTTCCTCATCGTGAACGACGGCGTCCTCGTGCCGCTCTACGGCCAGGACTCCGACCAGATCGCCATGGGCATCATCGGCGACTGCTTCCCCGGCCGGAAGATCGTCGGCCTCGATTGCCGCGTGCTGCTCATCGAAGGCGGCGCGTTGCACTGCCTCAGCCAGCAGCAGCCTAAGTAAGCAGGGGGAGAGTGCGGAGTACGGGGTACAGAGTACTGAGTGCGGAGTACTGAGTGCGGAGTACTGAGTTCAGAGTGCTGAGTTCGGGAAAAGGGTTGGGCGACGATGGTATGGCTCTGCCTGATCCGTACTCCGTCATCCGTACTCTGTACTCTGTCTCTTGCAGGTAGGGCTGACCGTCCTCGGTCGGCCGCGGGTTTCCGTTAGCTGGCCAGCCGATGAATCCAACCTACCCCTTCTTGCCGACCTTGGCCGAACACCCGCAGTCGCCGGCGCAGCCGCCGTCCTTGCGACGTCGCCAGGCGGCGGCCCAGCGGAAACCGAGCCAGCCGGCGGCGCCGCCGACGAGGAGGTATACGATCGCGGCGTCGAGGTTCATGCGAGCGGGGCGAGGCGGCTGACCACCTGGTAGACCACGGTCGCCGCGAGCCACGCGAGCGCCGTCATCGTGAGGAAGGACGCGGCGGCCCAGCGCCAGCCGCCGGTCTCGCGGGCGAGCGTCACGATGGTCGGGCCGCACTGCGAGCAGAGGGCGAAGAAGACCATCAGCGCGAGCACGGCCGCGAGCGTGAAGATGCGGCCGCCGGCGCGCGGGCCCTCGGTCCAGCGGGCTTCCTGCATCGCCTTGCGCAGGTGCTCGCTGTCGGCCTTGGCGCCCTCGCCCAGCGAGTACGTGACGCCGAGCGTGGAGACGATGACCTCGCGGGCCGGGAAGCTGGCCAGCACGCCGACGGTGATCTTCCAGTCGAAGCCGCAGGGGTCGAAGACCGGCTGGACGGACTTGCCGAAGCGGCCCATCCACGAGCGTTCGATGGCCTCGGCCTTGACCCGGGCGTCGAGCGCTTCGGCCGACAGGGTCGGCTGCGCCGCGCGCACGCGCTCGGCCGCGCCGGGATCGCGCGGGAAATAGCAGAGCGCCCAGACCACGAGCGTGATGGCGAAGATGACCGTGCCCGCCTTGGTGACGAACTCGGCGGCGTTCTGCCACATGCGCCAGAGGACGTCGCGCGGCTTGGGCATCTGGTAGCGCGGGAGCTCGAGCACGAACGGCTGGGGCTTCACCCGGAGGACGAAGCGGGTCAGGACGAACGCCACGGGGACCGCGAAGAGCAGGCCGACGCAGTGCATGCCGACCATCACGGCGGACTCCCAGCCGGGGCCGTACAGCGGACCGATGAACGCGGCGCACATGAGCGCGTAGATCGGGAAGCGCGCCGAGCAGCTCATGAACGGCACGACGAAGGCCGTCGCGAGGCGGGCCTTGGGGTCCTCGATGGTGCGGGTCGAGAGCAGGCCGGGGATCGCGCAGGCGAAGCCGGAGAGCATCGGGACGAAGCTCTTGCCGTTGAGGCCGCACCAGCTGAAGAGCCGGTCCATGATGAAGGCGGCGCGCGCCATGTAGCCGCTGTCCTCGAGGATGCCGACGAACAGGAAGAGGATCAGGATCTGGGGCAGGAACGCGAGGAACGCCCCGACCCCGCCGATCGCGCCGTCGGTGACGAGGCTCTGGAGCATCGGGGTGGCGTCGAGCGCCGGCGCGACGCCGGCCTTGAGGGCGTCGACGCCCGCCTGGATCCAGCCCATCGGGAACTTCGCGAGCCAGAAGACCGAGGCGAACATCCCCAGCATGATGCCGGCGAACAGGACCGGCCCGAGCACGCGGTGCAGGAGCAGGCGGTCGACGGCGGCGGTGCGGCCCGCCTTGCCGAGGCCTTCGGTGACGACCCCTTCGAGGACCTTGCGCAGGCGCGCGTAATGGACGAGCGGTTCGGCGGCGAGCGGGTTGAAGCCGGAGCGGCGGACCTGGTCGCGCAGGGCGCGGATCGCCGGCTCGCGGCGCTCGGCGGACCAACCGAGCCGTTCCGGCAAGGCGGTCGAGGTGTCGAAGAGCAGGCGCTGCGCCTCGGCCGGCGTCGGCGCGCGGCCGGTCTCGGCCGCGACGGCGCGGGTGAGCTCGGTCAGCGCGGCGGCGATGTTCGCGGGCCACTCGACCTTGGGCAGGCGCGCCTGCTCGCGCGCGGCGCGGGCGATGGCGCGACGGACGTCGGCGACGCCCTCGCCCTTCCAGGCGGAGACGAGCGCCACGGGGATGCCGCCGAGGCGCGCGGACAGCAGGGCCGTGTCGATGCGCAGCCCCTGCTCGCGGGCGACGTCGGCCTGGTTCAGCACGAGCACCACGGGGCGATCGAGCTCGGCTAGCTGGGAGGCCAGGAAGAGGTTGCGCAGCAGGTTGGTCGCGTCGACCACCAGCACCACGACGTCGGGCGGACGTTCGCCGGCGATCTGGCCCACCAAGGCGTCGGTCACGACCTGCTCGTCGGGCGAGGCCGCGGCGAGGGAGTAGAGACCGGGGAGATCGACCAGCTCGACCTTGAGGCCGTCGCCGCAATCGCAGGTGCCGGACTTGCGCGCGACGGTGACGCCGGGGTAGTTGCCGACACGCTGGCGGAGGCCGGTGAGGGCGTTGAACAGGGTCGACTTCCCGGTGTTCGG
This sequence comes from Verrucomicrobiota bacterium, assembly GCA_041182045.1. Classification (GTDB taxonomy): domain Bacteria; phylum Verrucomicrobiota; class Verrucomicrobiia; order Opitutales; family UBA953; genus UBA953. The sequence continues at coordinate 12,071 of JBEGOO010000012.1, read as the reverse complement.
GTTGCCGACGAGCGCGACGGCCAACGCTGGGGCGGGAACGCTCACGGCCGGCGGGGTCGTTGGATCGGGCAATCGGCCGAGAGGTCCACGATGAGGCTTTCGGCCTCGGTCAGCCGGAGGCTCACGACCTGTCCGGCGAACTCGATGGCCAAGGGATCGCCCAAGGGGGCTTTGCGGACGAGCTTCAGGACCATCCCCGGCAACAAACCCAAGGCCATCAGGCGCTGGTCCACCGCCCGCTCCGGGTCGAGCGAGGCCAGTTTCCCGAATTGGCCGGGGAGGAGTTGGGAGAGCGGAGTCACGCTAAATGAGAATGAGTCTCAAGAACCTAGGCGTGGGTGGGCCTTTGTCAACGCCGACCTCGGGCCGGCGTCCAAATGCGTTGCCTGAAAAGCGGGGCTTTCCGAGGCTCCCCGCCGACCCCGCTCGCATGCAACGCCCCATTCCCGATCCGACACCGCATGTGCCCGAGGAGTTCCACACCGGGGGCATCGCCGGCCACCCCAAAGGCCTGAGCAACCTGTTCTTCGCCGAGCTTTGGGAACGCTTCTCCTACTATGGGATGCGGGCCTTGCTGATGCTCTTCATGGTGGCCCCGGTCACCTTGGGCGGGCTGGGGTTCAGCCAGAAGGACGCCTCCGTGGTCTACGGCAACTACGTCATGTCGAGCTACATGCTCTGCATCCTGGGCGGGTTCATCGCGGACAATTTCATCGGGGCGCGGCGCGCGGTGCTCATCGGGGGCTTCGTCATCACCGCGGGCCACTACACGCTCGCGCTGGACTCCGTGCCGACCTTCTACGCGGGCCTGGTCCTGATCGCGGTGGGCACCGGGCTGCTCAAGCCGAGCATCAGCACGCTGGTCGGCGGGCTCTACCGACGCGGGGACGCGCGCCGCGACGCGGGCTTCTCGCTCTTCTACATGGGGATCAACATCGGCGCGTTCGCCGCGCCGCTCGTCACCGGTTACCTCGCGCAGGATGAAGGCTTCAAGCGGCTGCTCCTCGGCTGGGGCCTCGACCCCCTGCGCTCCTGGCACTGGGGCTTCGGCGCCGCCGGCGTCGGCATGACGCTCGGCATGTGGGTGTACGTCCGCCGGCTGGATTGGATCCGCCACGTCGGGGACGCGCCCGACGCCCATCATAAAAGACCGTGGGAGCGCCTCGCGCTCGTCGCCCTCGGCACGTTCGCGCTGCTCTGGCTGATGATGAAGTCCGACGAGCATGTCTGGCTGGCCTACGCCATCTATTCCCTACCCGTGCTGGTCGTGCTCTACTTCGGCGTCGTCCGGAAGGACGAGGACAGCAAGCGCATCGCGGCCATCGGCGTCTTCTTCATCGCGGCGGTGCTCTTCTGGGCGGTCTTCGAGCAGGCCGGCACGACGCTGACGCTCTTCGCCGACGAGCTCACGCGCACCGAGCTCCTCGGCCTGGCCTTCCCGTCGTCGTGGTTCCAGTCGGTCAACGCGCTCTTCGTGATCGCCCTCGCGCCGGTCTTCGCGTGGCTCTGGGTCGCGCTGGGGACGCGCCAGCCGTCGGTCGCGGCGAAGTTCGTGCTCGGCCTGGTCTGCCTCGGGCTCTCGTTCGCCCTCATGGTGCCGGCGGCCCAGGGCATCGTCGCGGGGAAGGTCAGCCCATGGTGGCTGATCGGCGTCTACTTCCTGCAGACGCTCGGCGAGATGTGCCTCAGCCCGGTCGGGCTCAGCACGATGAGCAAGCTCGCGCCGGCGCGCCTCACCGGGCTCGTCCTCGGCGTCTGGTTCCTCGCCACCGCGCTCGGCAACAAACTCTCCGGGACGCTCTCGGCGGACTTCTCCTCCAAGGATCCGACGGCGCTCGCGCACTTCTTCCGCGACCAGGCGATCGTCGTCGGCGCGATGGCGCTCGTGCTGCTCGCCCTGGTCCCGTGGGTCCGCCACCTGATGGGCAAGGAGCACCACTGAGGGATGGGCGCCGAGCCGTTCATCCCGCCCGCGGCGGCGCCCGCGCCACCGGACGACCCGGTGCGGCTCGGATGGGCGCTGGGTTTCGTCGCGTTCGGGCTGGCGATCGCCGCCGCGGTGCTGGCCTATATGCTGCCGCTCAGCGTGGAAGCGCAATGGAGGCACCCCGTCGCCACCGCGGAGATCACGCGCGTCAGGCGCGCCGCCCAAGACGACGACCGGGCCTCGTATGTCGTGGCTTGGACCACGCCCGACGGTGAACGCCTGACGGGGACGGTCTCGCCGCTGCTGGCGGACCTGCGGTCGCGCCAGACGATCGCGGTCCGCTACGCGGGGGTCTCGAACGGTTCGGCAACCGTCTTCCTGGACACGCCGCTGGAAGTCTGGGGCCCCCCGGTGGGCGTGCTCATCGTCGCCGGGGCCACGCTCGGCCACCTGCTCGTGAGCCTGCTCCGCCGTCTGCTCAGAGCTCGGCCTGCACGCGCACCGACACCGGGCAGTGGTCCGAACCCATGACCTGGTCGTGGATGTCCGGCTGGGTGTACTTCAGGCCGTCGGAGGTCAGGCAGTAATCCAGCCGCCACCCGATGTTGCGGGCGCGGATGCCGGGGCGATAGGACCACCAGCTGTAACGCTTCGCCAGCTCGGGATGCTGGGCGCGGAAGGTGTCCGTGAAACCATGCTGGTCGAGCAGTTGGCCGAACGACGCGCGCTCCTCGTCGGTGAAGCCGGCGTTGCGGCGGTTCGTGGACGGATTGGCGAGGTCGATCTCGGCGTGGGCGACGTTGAGGTCGCCGCAGACCACGACCGGCTTCTTCTTCGCCAGACGCGCGAGGTATTTGCGGAAATCGGCGTCCCACTGGAGCCGGTAGTCGAGGCGTTCGAGTTCGCGCTGCGAGTTCGGGACGTAGGCGCTGACGACGAAGACGCCCTTGAACTCCGCGGTGACCACGCGGCCCTCGGGCGGATGGTCGCCGGGGAAATCGGTGGCGACGGAGAGCGGGGCGACCTTCGAGAGGACGGCGGTGCCGGAGTAGCCCTTCTTCTCCGCCTCGTGCCAGTGCTGGTGCGGGAACGCCAGCCCGAGCTCGCGCGCGGTGGCGGACTCGCACTTGGTCTCCTGCAGGCAGAGGACGTCCGGATCGGCCGCGGCGATGAAACCGGCCAGGCCTTTGCCCAGCGCGGAACGGACGCCGTTGACGTTCCAGGAATAGACCTTGGCGCCGCTCACTTGGCCGGCGTCTTCTTCTTGTCCGCGGCCTTGGCGTCGGCCTTCTCCTCCTCCGACATGCGCCGGCCGAAGAGGGAATTCATCTTGTCGTCGAGCGAACCGCCGGAGGGACGGGTCGGGGACGGCTTGGTCGCGGGCGAGGCGGACGCGCCACCGGTCGCCGGGGCCGGGGTGACGGCGGCGGGCTTCGGCGCGGGCGCGGGGATGACCGGGATCGGGGCGATCGGGGCGACGTAGACCGGGGCGGACTTGAAGGGCGGCGGGATCTTGCCACCGGCGTCGATCACTTCCTGGATCTTCTTGCGGACGACGGCGTCGAAGTCGGTCAGGCGATGGTCGATCTCGAACTGGAGCCCCTGGGCGCGGACGAGCAGGGCGCCGTCGCCGAGCACCTTGGAGACCTGGAGGGTCGTGCCGACGTCGAGCGGGATGTCCGCGACCTTGACGCCCTTCTCGATGAGCGGGGTGCTCGTGGCGGTGGTCACGGCGACGGCGGCCGGCCAGAAGACCGGGCGACCATTGAGCAGGGTGAAGTCGATCTTCTCCTCGGTGGCCGACTTGGCGGGCTTGGCGGGTTCGGCCGGCTTATCCTCGGTCTTCGCGACGGGCTCGGCCGGCTTGGCGGGTTCGGCGGCGGCTTCCTTCATCGGAGCTTTGGCGACCGGTTCCTCGACCTTGGCGGGTTCCGCGGGCTTATCCTCGGTCTTCGCGACGGGCTCGGCGGGCTTGTCCTCGACCTTCGCCACGGGCTCGGCCGGCTTGATCGGCTCGGCGGGCTTCGCGGGTTCGGCCGGGGCGACGACCTTGGCCGGCTCGACCTTCGCGGCGGCGACCGGGCGGTTGTGCGGATGGTTGCTCAGCGTGACCGAGAAAGTCGGGAGGAACAGCAGGATGCCGACGGCGCCGACGACGGCGCCAAGCAGGAAGACGAGAAGACCGCGGAAGAAAGCGAGCATGGGAAGGGAACGGTAACCTATCAGGAGCCGGCCTTGATTTCAATCACGTCGTGCGGGGCGGCCTCGCGCTGCCCGGCCGGGGTGACGCGGATGTAACGGGCGCGGGAACGGTGTTCGGGGAGGTTCTGGGCGCCGAGGTAGCCGAGACCGCTCTGGATCCCGCCCGCCAGGGTGCCGAGCACCTGGTCGACGGACCCCGAGACTTCCTTGAGGGCCTCGATGCCTTCGGCGGCGACCTTGTTGAACTTGCCGCTGGCCGAATGACCGTAACGGGCGGCGGAACCCTTGCGCATGGCCTCGTGGGAACCCATGCCGCGGTACTCCTTGTAGGTCTTGCCGTTGATCTCCATCAGCTTGCCCGGGGCCTCGCGGCTGCCGGCGAGCAACCCGCCGAGGATCACCGCGTCGGCGAGCGTGAGCGCCTTGACGATGTCGCCCGACTTGGTGATGCCGCCGTCCGCGAGGATGCGCACGCCCTTCCGGGCGGCGGCGCGGGAGGCGACGTAGAGGGCGGTGAGCTGGGGGATGCCGACGCCCGCGACGATGCGGGTCGTGCAGATGGAACCGGGGCCCTGGCCGATCTTGACCGTGTCGGCGCCGGCGGCGGCGAGGAACTCCACGCCTTCGCCGCTGGTCACGTTGCCGGCGATGAGCGTGAGGCCCTTGTGCGACTTGCGCAGGAGGCGGATGGCGTCGCCGACGCCCTTGGTGTGGCCGTGGGCGGTGGAGACGGCGAGCGCGTCGGCGCCTTCCTCGACGAGGGCGGCGGCGTGCGCGAGGAAGCGGTCGCGGTCGATCTCGCCGTCGGGCTTGCGCGGGACGGAGACGGCCACGCCGACACGGAGGCGGAAGTTGCCGTCGCGGGTCGGGCGCACGTGCGCGCGGGACTCCTCGGAGATGCGCTCGATGTCGCTGAGGGTGAAGAGACCGCGCAGCTTGTTCTTCGCGTCGACGACGAGGAGCTTGTTCTGGCCGACGTGGTCGGAGAACTTGCGGTCGGCGGTGGCGATGGGGTCCTTGCCGAGGTCCTTCTCGACGACGGTGAAGACCTTGTCGCGCGGGATCATGACCGCGGCGACCTTGCGCTGCCCATGCCGCTCCTTGACCGTGCTGCCGGGCAGGAGCCCCAGGAGCGTGCCGTCGGGGGCGGTCACCGGGAAGGTGCTGAAGGCGAGGCCATCGCGCTCGATGCGGGCGAGCACCTGGGCGATGGTGTCGTCGGCCGAGACCACGGCGGGGTCGCCGATCATCCCGTGGATGTGGTTCTTGACCCGGCGGACCTCGGTCACCTGGTCGGCTTCCGCCATGTTGTAATGGAGGAGGCCCAGGCCGCCGTTGAGGGCCATGGCGATGGCCATGCGGTGCTCGGTCACCGTGTCCATGTCGGAGGACACGATCGGCAGGGAGAGCGGGAGGCTGTCCGAGAGCGCGGAGTCCAGGCGGGTCATCCGGGGGAGGACCTCGGAATAGCGGGTGGCCAGGGACACGTCGTCGTAGGTCAGGCCCAAGCCCGCGTTGGCCGGGAAGAACTTGTCGGCGGGGAGGTAGAAGCGTTCGTCGAGGGAAACGCGGCCCTGGGATTTCGAGGAGGCCATGAGAGGTCGGTTTCCCCCAAGGGTGTTAGGGAGCCCCCCGAAGGCTGGCAATTTGTTTTTGCGGCCCGGCGCGGTTTGGCGAACATCGGACGGATGAACGGGGGCAAAATCGACTACCTCAGGGTCCGGCGACGTTTCCGACGTCCGTTGCCGACCGGTCGCGGCCCCGTGGAGACGGTCGACCGGCTCCTGCTCCGGGCCGAGACCGCCGAGGGCGTCGGTTACGGCGAGGTCGCCCCTTGGCCGGGCTTCCCGACCGAATCGATCGACCAGGCCGTCGAGGTGCTCCGCTCCGCCCAAGGCAACCTCGGGCGCCTGCGCGCGGTGGCCGAGGCCGCGGGCGACACCCTACCCTGCCTGCGCGCCGCGCTTTCCTCCTGCGCCCACTGGACCGAGATCGCCGGCTTCGCCGGACAGCTCGACTGCGCGGGGCTGGCCGAGGCCGCGACGAGCGCGGCGGTCGGCGCGAAGGCGGCGGAAGGTTTCACGACCGTGAAGGTGAAGCTCGACGGGACGAGCCGGCCCGACGACCTCCGCGCCGTCCTCGCGGATATCCCTGCGGTCCGCCTGCGGCTCGACGCCAACGGCGGCCTGGACCTGGGCGCGGCGCGCGCGTGGACGGACCTCGCCCGCGCGGAGCCGCGGATCGATTTCGTGGAGCAACCCCTGCCCGTCGGCCATCCCGGCTACGCGTCGCTCGGCCCGGACAAGGTGGCGCTCGATGAATCCTTCCTCACGCCCGCCGGCGTCGACTGGGCCGGGCCCGTCGTCGTGAAGCCGTCCTTGGTCGGGGACTGGCAGGCGTTCCGCGCCTGGCGCGCGACGCGCGTCGGCCCGGTCGTCTACTCGTCCGCGTTCGAGACCGCCATCGGCCGGCAGGCCGCGCTCTGGCTCGCCGCGCAGGATCCGGCCGCGGGCGTCGTGGGCTTCGACACCTTGGGCCGCTTCGAACGCGACGGCCGCGACCGCCATGCGGGCGGACCCGGCGCGCGCGGCGTGCTGGACCTGGCTTGGGACAACTTCTGGCGCGAACTCGCATGAGCGGGATCGCGATCTTCCACCGCGACCACGCGACGTTCCTCGCCGCGGTCGCCGCGGCCTGGGGCGCCGAGGAACCGGTCTTCCTCGGCAACCCGCACTGGGGGCCGGCCGAGATGGCCGAGGCGCTGCAACTGATCCCACGCGGCACGACCGTGGTCGGCCTGGAGCTGACCCCGACCGGCGACGCGCCCGCGGACTGGCCGGCCGGCTGGCGCGGGCGCACGATGATCCCGACCGGCGGGACCGGCGGCCGCGTGAAGTTCGCGATCCATGACCCGGCCTCGCTCGCCGCGGCGGTCCGCGCGTTGCGCGATTTCCTCGGGGCGCGCGGGCTGGCGCCGACGCTCCACGGCGCGACGCTCACGCCGCCCTGGCACGTGAGCGGCCTCATGCCGTTCGTGCGCGCGGCGCTCACGGGCGGCCGGCATGTGACGCTGGACGGACGTTTCCCCGCGGACGCCCGCCTGCCCAAGGTGGCGCTGCCGACGGACGGGACGCGGATCGCCTCGCTGGTGCCCGCGCAATTGATGCGCTTGCTGGCGCGACCCGACGGCGAGGCCTGGCTGCGCCGGTTCAAGGTCGTGTTGCTCGGGGGCTCGGCGGTGCCGCCGGCCACCTTGCGCGCGATCCGCGACCGCCGCCTGCCCGTCTACCTGACCTACGGGATGACCGAGACCGCCGCGGCGTGCGCGCTGTGCCCGCCCGAACGGCTCTGGCGGAACCAACCGCCGCGCGGCACGCCGCTTCCGGGCACCTGGCTCGGGCTCGACGGCGACCTGCTGACGATCGCGACGCCGGCGCTCGCGCGCGGGCTCTGGCCCGCGGAGACCTTCCCCGCCGCCGGCCTGCGCACGCAGGACCGCGCGGAACTCGCGGCCGACGGCACCGTGCGCATCCTCGGACGCGCCGACCGCGTGATCGTCACGGGCGGCGAAAAGGTGGACCCGGCGCGCGTCGAGACGGCGCTGGCCGCGGTCGCGATGGTCCACGTGTTCGGCGCGCCCGACCCGACCTGGGGCGAGCGCGTGGTGGCGCTGGTCGTCGGCGAGGCGTCCCTGGAACCGGCGTTGCGACGGGCCGCGGAGCGGCTCGAACCCGCGGCCCGCCCGAAAGCGTACGCGTTCGTCGCGGAACTCCCGACGGACGCGCGCGGCAAGCTCGACCGCGCCGCGGCGCGCGCGGCGTTCGCCGGTTAGGCGCGGACGGCTTTCCAGACCCGCAGGCAGGACTCGACCAGCGCGGGGAACTCCGCGAGCGGCACCTGCGAGGGGCCGTCGGAGATCGCCTTCCGTGGATCCGGGTGCGTCTCCATGAAGAGACCATCGGCGCCCGCGGCGAGGGCCGCCTTGGCGAGGACGGGGACGTACTCGCGCTGGCCGCCGGAGGAACCGCCGGCGGCGCCGGGGAGCTGCACCGCATGCGTCGCGTCCATGATGGTCGGGTGGCCGAAGCCGGCCATGATCGGGAAGGAGCGCATGTCGACGACCAGGTTCTGGTAGCCGAACGTGGTGCCGCGGTCCGTCTGCCAGATCTCGGCGGCGCCGGCGCCCTCGAGCTTGTCGACGACGAAACGCATCTCGAACGGCGAGAGGAACTGGCCCTTCTTCACGTTGACGACCTTGCCGGTCTTGGCCGCCGCGACGAGGAGGTCGGTCTGACGGCACATGAAGGCCGGGATCTGCAGGGCGTCGACGACCCGGCCGACGGCTTCGCACTGCTCGGGTCCGTGGATGTCGGTGAGGACCTTGAATCCGTAGTCCTGCTTCACCATCGCGAGGAGGTCGAGGCCGGCCTGCATCCCCGGGCCGCGGTCGCCGCCCAGCGAGGTGCGGTTCGCCTTGTCGTAGGAACCCTTGAAGACGATGTTCAGCTCGGGATGCTTCGCGGCCAGGGCCTTGAGCTCGGTCGCGACGGTCCGGCAGTTGGACTCGGACTCGAGGGAGCAGGGACCGGCGATGAGGAGCAGGCGGCGCTTGTCGTGGAGCATGGCGCACCCTAGGGCGGGCGGGCCCCGCAGGGCGAGCCGGAAGCGGGCCTCAGCGACCGAGCCAGCGGAGCACCTCGGGCAACGGGCGCGTGTTGAGCACCTGGGCCGGCGTCAGCCAGCCCTTGCGGGCGATGCGCACGCCATGCGCGGCGAACGCCAGCTGGTCGACATGGTGGGCGTCCGGGTTGATCGAGCACAGCACGCCCTTCTCGGCCGCGCGGCGCCACCAGCGCCAATCCAGGTCGAGCCGCCAGGGGTTCGCGTTGAGCTCGATGATCGTGTCGTTGGCCGCCGCGGCGTCGATGACCTTGGCGATGTCGACGTCGTAAGGTTCGCGCTTGTTGAGCAGGCGGCCGGTGAGGTGGCCGATCATGTCGACGTGCTCGTGCTCGATCGCCTTGATGATGCGGGCGGTCTGCGCCTCGCGGTCCAAGGTGAAGAGGTTGTGGACGGAGGCCACGACGAAGTCCAGGCGGGCGAGCACGTCGTCCGCGAAATCGAGCGAGCCATCCTTGAGGATGTCGACCTCGCTGCCGGAGAGCACGCGCACGCGGTACTTCTTCGACGCGTTGAGCCGCGCGATGTCCTCGAGCTGCTTGGCGAGACGGGCCTCGTCGAGGCCGCCGGCCTGGAAGCTGGACTTCGAGTGGTCGGAGATGCCGAGGTATTCCCAACCGCGGGCTTCGGCGGCGGCGGCCATCTGGTCGAGCGTGTGGTCCCCGTCGGATTCCGTGGTGTGGTTATGGAAGACGCCGCGCAGGTCGGAGAGCTGGACGAGCGGCGGGAGCGCGCCCGCTTCGGCGGCGTCGATCTCGCCGTTGCCCTCGCGGAGCTCCGGCGGGATCCACGGCAGGCCGAGCGCGCGGAAGACTTCCTCCTCGCTGGTCGCGCCGGGCGCCGGGGTCCTCTCATCGACGGACTTGAAGCCCCATTCGCTCATGCTGAGGCCGCGGCCGAGCGCGCGGTGGCGCATCGCGACGTTGTGCTCCTTCGAGCCGGTGAAGTGATGGAGCGCGAAGTAGAACTGCTCCGCCGGGACGACGCGGAGATCCGCCTGCAGGCCGTTCTCGAAGCGCACGCTGGACTTGGTCTCGCCGTGGGCGGTGACCTCCTTGACCCCCGGGTAGGCGACGAACCAGTCCATGATCGGCCGGGGTTCGGAGGAGGCCACGAGGAAGTCGAGGTCCCCGACCGTCTCGCGGGCGCGGCGGAGCGAACCGGCGGATTCGGCGAGCGAGACCTGCGGCAGCGCGCGCAGCCCGGCGAGGATCGGCTCGGCGATGGCGGCGGCCTCGTACCAGCGGTGGCGCTTCCCGTAGGCGACGCGGTTCTTGATGCCTTCGAGGATCTTCTCCTGCGTCTTCGCCCCGAAGCCCTTCAGCTCGGCGACGGCGCCGGACTGGCAGACCTCCTGCAGCTTCGCGAGGTCCTCGACGGCCAGCTGCGTCCAGAGCGCGCGGACCTTCTTCGGTCCGAGGCCGGGGATCTGCATGACCTCGAGGAGGCCGGCGGGGATCGAAGCCTTGAGCTTCTGGTGGAAAGGCAGGACGCCGTCGCGACGGAGCGTCGTGATCTTGTCGACGAGCGCCTCGCCCAGGCCGGGGATCTCGGCCAGCTTGCCGGCGTCGATGAGCTCGCCGAGATCCTCGGTCAGGTTCTCGAGGATGCGGGCGCCGGCGGAATACGCGCGGATCTTGAACGGGTTCTCCCCCGTCAGCTCCAGGAACGTCGCGATCTCGTCGAGGACGGCCGCGATGTCGGATTTCTCCATCATGGCCGTCGGGCCTTCTCGGCGAGGTAGATGGCCTGCAGGGCGGCGAAGTCCGCCTCGCGGCTGCCGCTCTCGATCACGTGATGGTAATGGCCGGCGTGCCGGATCTCCTCCTCGGCGGCCGCGACCCGGCGGTCGATCTCGTCGGCCGGGTCGGTGCCGCGGCCGGTGAGGCGGCGGCGCAGCTCGGCTTGGTCGCCGACGCGGATGAAGACCGTGACCAGCGAGGCCGCGAGGCGCCCGTCGGCCGCGGCCTTGGCGCGGATCGTGGCCGCGCCCTGGACGTCGACGTTGAGGAGCGCGTCGAAGCCCGCGTCCAGGTGCGCGCCGACATCGGCCGCGCGCGGCCCGTAGAGGTTGCCGTGCACGTGGGCGTGCTCGAGGAAGACGCCGGCCGCGACCTGCTGCTCGAAGCTCGCGCGCGTCAGGAAATGGTAGTCGACGCCGTCGGCCTCCCCGCCGCGGGGCGCGCGGGTGGTGCAGGTGATCACCCGGCGGATCGCCCCGGGGTAGGCTTCGGTCAACCGGGCGCAAAGCGTGGTCTTGCCGCTGCCGGCCGGACCCGAGACGACGATGAGGAGCGAACGGCTCACGCCAGGTGGAAGGCTTGGTGGACGCTGGCGACCCCGAGACCGGCGAGGGCGGCGCCCAGGACGCGCCGGCGCAGGGCGGAAGCCAGGACCCAGTCGCACTGCCGCGCGAAGGCGGGCGGCGAGGAAGCCCACCAGAGACCGAAGAGCACCAGGAGCCCGTAGCTCACGGCGGCCGCGAGCAGGCTGTACGGCAGGTGGGTGAAGCCGGCGTCGAGCACGTGGCGGGCGAGGAACATCATCAGGACCCCGAGCGCGCGGACCGCGAGGAGGTCGGGCATGTACTTGAAGGTGGCGAGGCTCGCCGCGGCGAAGACCACGAGCACGAGGTTGCGGTTGAGCCCGGCGAGATCGGGTTCGGGCAGGAACCAGAGCCAGGCGACGAACCAGGCGACGGCCGCGAGCCCGAGGACGGCGGTCGCGAAGCCCGAACGGCGGAAGGAACGCAGGACCTCGGCGCCGGACCAGACCAGGCCGCCGGCGAGGAGCAGGACCGCGGCGAGCGCGAAGTAGGCTTGGGCGAGGGTCACGGCTCCCATTAGGACGAGCCCCGGGCCCGAGGCAACCCGTAGGTTCAGCGGGCGCGCAGGCGGGCGACCGACCACGCCGCATGCTCCGCCACCATCGGGTCGGCGTCGCCCAGCAACGCCTCCGCGGCGGATAAGTCGGCGCGCTGGCCGACATTCCCGAGGACCGTCAGCGCGTTGCGCCGCCAGCGGGCGAGCCCGAGCCGCTCGACCGGCGTGCCTTGGAAATGGGCGCGGAACTGTTCGTCGGTCCAGGCCAGCGTCTCGCGGAGCGGGGGATGCGGGCGCGGCGCGAACCCGGCCTCCCGGGTGGCGACGGCCCACTTGTTCCAGGGACAGACGTCGAGGCAGTCGTCGCAGCCGAAGACGCGGTCGCCGAGGGCTTCGCGGTATTCGACGGGGATGGCGCCCTTGTGCTCGATGGTCAGGTA
>JBEGOO010000011.1:0-10376 GCA_041182045.1 Verrucomicrobiota bacterium | reverse complement strand
AGGAGGTCGCGCGGTCGAGGAGGATGGCGAGGTAGTACTCGTCGTCGCGGCCGTCGGGGCGCTTGCCCAGGTTGGCGGCCTCGGTGAAGTAGATCGTCTGGACCTTGCGGCCTTCGGCGCCGGTCTGGGCGGTGACGAGGGTGTTGCCGAGCATCGCCTTGGCGTTCTCGAGGGCCTTCTCCTTCGTCGGCGAGAACTTCACGCCGCCCTTGAAACCGTCGGTGAACGTGCCCTTGCCGCGGCCGCCCGCGTGGATCTGGGACTTCACCATGATGCCGCCGGAGACGTCGATCTTGGCGAGCGCGCCTTCGAAGTCGGCGGCGGATTTGACCGCCACGCCCTTCGGCACGGCGACGCCGAACTGGGCGAACAGTTCCTTGGCTTGGTATTCGTGAATGTTCATGGAAACGGGGGACGGGGACGATGGATCAACCCTTGAGGTCGGCTTCCTTGGTCTTCAGGTGCTTCTCGATGTCGGCCGTGTACTTGTCCGTGTGGGTCTGGATGTCCTTCTCGGAGCGCTTGAGGTCGTCGTCGGTGATGAGCTTGTCCTTGTTGGCCTTCTTGAGCGCCTCGAGGGCGTCGCGGCGGGCGTTGCGGACGCGGACCTTGCCTTCCTCGGCCATCTGGGTGGCGCGCTTCGCCAACTCGAGGCGGCGTTCGCCGGAGAGGGAGGGTACGGGGCAGCGCAGGAAGTTGCCCTGGGGCACCGGGTTGATGCCGATGTTGGCGCCCTGGATCGCCTTGCGGATGTCGTCCATCGCGGCCTTGTCGAAGGGCTGCACCACGATCGACTGGGCGTCGGGGGTGGTGATGGCGGCCATGTCCTTGAGGCGCTGCGTCATGCCGTAGGCCTCGACGTGGACCTGGATGTTCTCGACCATCTGCGGGTTGGCCTTGCCGGTGTGCAGCGTGCCGAACTCGCGGAGGGTGTGCTCGACGGCCTTGGCCATGTGGTTGGCGCCGTCGGCGATGGTCTTCTTGATGTCCATGAGGGTGGGGAGGGGTGGGTGGTGGGTTGTTCGGAAAATCAGGCGACGAGCGTGCCGATGCGCTGGCCGAGGACGGCCTTCCGGACGGCGCCCTTGTCGGACATCGAGAAGACGATGATCGGGAGCTTGTTGGCCTCGCAGAGCGAGAAGGCCTCGGCGTCCATCACGCCCAGGCGCTTGGTCAGGGCTTCGGCGTGGGAGACGCGGACGTAGCGCTTGGCGTCCTTGTGCTTCATCGGGTCCTTGTCGTAGACGCCGTCCACCTTGGTGGCCTTGAGGATCGCGTCGGCGCCGATCTCGTTGGCGCGGAGGGCGGCGGCGTAGTCGGTCGTGCAGTACGGGTTGCCCGTGCCGGCGACGAAGATGACGATGCGGCCGCGCGCGAGGTGGCGGGTGGCGCGGCGCTGGATGAAGGGCTCGGCGATGCGGTCCATCGGGATGGCCGTCATGACGCGGACCTCGAGGCCGGCCTTCTCGAGGCGGTCCATGAGGGCGAGGCCGTTGATGACGGTGGCGAGCATGCCCATGTTGTCCCCGGTGGTGCGGTCCGTGCCGTTGGCGCGGGCGCCGGCGAGGCCGCGGAAGATGTTGCCGCCGCCGACGACCACGGCGACCTGGGTGCCGAGCTGGCGGAGGGATTTCAGTTCCACGGCGAGACGGTCGAGGACGGCCGGATCGATGGATTCGCCGCTGGCGTCGTTCCGGAGGGCTTCGCCGCTGATCTTCAGCACGATACGACGGTACTTCGGCTTCTGGGCGGAGGTGGCGGGCATACAGGGGAAATGAGGAAGGACACCCCCAGCGTCAACCACGCCTTGGACACGCTTGACTCTCCCCGCCCGAAGCCTCTTCAGTAGGGGTGCACAGACCCGTGGTGTAACGGTAGCACAAGTGATTTTGGTTCACTTTGTCGGGGTTCGAATCCCTGCGGGTCTATGCTTGAATCTCCGCCCGGACCCGGCCGCTCCGGGCAAGAAAAAACCCCGGGGTCGCCGGGGTTTCGTCACGGGCTCGGGGCCGGCTCAGGCGCGGCCGAGGTATTCCTTGTTCTCGGTGCTGACCTTGATCTTCTCGCCCTGCTTGATGAAGAGCGGGACGTTGACCTGGAGGCCGTTCTCGCAGGTCACGGTCTTCTGGACGTTGCCGGCGGTGTCGCCCTTGACGGCGGGCGGGGCTTCCAGGACCTCGACGGTGACGGAGGGCGGGAGGTCGACGGTGACCGGCTTCTCCTCGACGAAGAGGACCATGTAGGAGGTGCCCGAGATCAGGAACTCCTTGGAGTCCGCGAGGGTGGCGGCCGAGATGTAGTACTCCTCGTTGGTGTTGGTGTCGACGAAGACGTAGCTGCCGTCGGCCTCGTAGGAGAACTCGAGGGACTTGATGCTGTTGTCGAAGACGTCGAAGCTGACGCCGATGCCGCAACGGACCGGGATCTTGGCGCCGGTCTTGATCGAGCGGAGCTCCATCTGGACGTAGGAGGCGTTGTTCGGGGGGGTGCGGACGAGGCACTCGAGAACGATGCAGAGCTCGCCGTTGTAGCTCATGATGTTCTTCTTCTTGATGCGATTGACGGGCAGGGAGGGCATGGGAGTAAAGGCGAAGACAAGCCGTCCGCCCCGCCACGGTCAAGCCGGACTTGCCCGGGGCGGGGTCGGGTGGGCTTTTTGCAGGGTTATTCGCCCCGGCCGACCTTATCGGTGACCGCCGGGCTGCCGTCCGGGCGACGGTAGTTCACCTTGAGTCCTTTCAGGCCTTCGAGGTTCTTCTCCAGACGGGCCTGGAACTCGGGGAAGGAACGACCCTGGGGGTCGGACCAGGCCACCTCGGCCAGGGCGCAGACGCGGGGGAAGGCCATGTACTCGAGCTTGGCTCCGTTGTAGATGTACTCGGACCAGAGCTGGGCCTGGCAGCCGAGCACCAGCTTCCGTTGGTCCGGGGTGAACTTCGGGGGGATCGGCTCGAAGGCGTACACCTTCTCCAGCGGCAGGTTGCCGCCGATCACGTCGAACCGCGGGTCCTCGGGGCGCTTGCCCTGGCCGTAGTCGAGGTAGGTGTGGGAGGTTGGCGCCATCACGATGGGGTTGCCGCGGTCGGCCGCTAGCTGGGCCCATTTCCAGTCGCGCCAGACCATCATCGTCGCGGTCTTGGGGAGGCCGCCTTCCTGGATCTCATCCCAGCCGATCAGCTTCTTGCCGCGGGCCGCGAGGAGCTTCTCGACGCGTCCCACGAAGTAGGCCTGCAGTTCGTGCGCGTCCTTCAGCTTCTCGCGGGCCATGACCTCCTTGGCGAAGGGCGACTTGTTCCACTGGTCCTTCGGGGCCTCGTCGCCGCCGATGTGGAAGTAGGCCCCGGGGAAGATCGGGCAGAGCTCGGCGAGGACGTCGTCGATGAACCGGAACGTCGCCTCCTTCGGGGCCAGCGTGTAAGTTTTCACGCCCCAGCTCGTCGCCACCTTCGGCGCGAAGCCCGGGACGTCGGTGTTGCCGAGCTCGGGGTAGGCCGCGATGGCCGCGCTGGAATGGCCGGGCATGTCGATCTCGGGCACGACCGTGATGTGGTAGGTGGCCGCCAGCGCGACGATCTCCTTGAGGTCCTCCTGCGTGTAGAAGCCGCCGTACGGCTGGCCGTCGGGCTTCTTGCGGTCGCCCATCACCGGCGAGGCGTCGCGCCGCGCGCCCACCTCGGTGAGCTTCGGGTACTTCTTGATCTCGACGCGCCAACCTTGGTCCTCGGTGAGGTGCCAGTGCAGCACGTTCAGCTTGTAGAGGGACATGACGTGGAGCATGCGCTTGATCTGCTCCTTGCCGAAGAAGTGGCGGCCCTCGTCGATCATCACGCCGCGCCAGGCGAAGCGGGGGCGGTCCAGCAGCCGACCGGGGCGGGCGTAGAGCTGGCCGTCGGAGCCGCGGTAGGATAGCTGCTCGAGGGTGTTGAAGGCGTAGAACGCGCCGGCTTCCGTGGCCGCCTCGATGAGCAGGTCCTTGCCGGGCTCGTTGACGATGGCGTAGCCCTCGGGGCCGAAGGCGAAGTCGCCATGGCGGTCGGCCTTCACCAGGCGGATCGTGGACGGGCCTTGGCTCGTGGACCCGAGCCGACGGCGGATGTAGGTCTCGGTCGTCGGGAAGGCCGGGTCGGCCACCAGGTTGGCCCCGAAGATCGGCTTGGCCGGCGCGTCCATCAAAGGGGACCACTGGACCGGGAGGGGGACGATGTTCTGGGCCGAGGCCGGGAGGAGACCGAGGCAGGCGAGCAAGGCGAGGGTGAGGCGTCTCATGGGGTGACGTCCATCACACCGCCGTCCGCGCCTGATGTCCAGAGACCTATTCGCCCTGAATCACTCTATAACGAAGATCGTCCCGCCGATCTGGTTGATCGTGAGGGTGGGGGTGCCGCCCGCGGCGGCGGCCTGCGCGGCGGCGGCATCGGCGCCCTCGATCGTCGACCCTGCGGAGGCGGTCACGGTGCGGGCGCTGAGCAGGTCGCGGAAGGCCGAGTGGAAACGTTGCAGCTCGGCCTTCGAGCCGACGACCATCTCCACGGTCTTCGCGTGGGTCGTGTTCGGGTAGGTCTTCACGACCAGACCCGCCGAGGCGGATTGGGTCACGTTGTTCACCTTGGACTCGAGCGCGGCGAGGGGCCCGGGAATCGGCAGCTTGGAGGCCGTGGCCGGGTCGAGGCCGCGGTTCTGGGAGTTCGCGGCGCTGGCGCGGTTGGCGCGGTCAGCGACGTCGGCGGAGCCCGGCGGGCGGGCGAAGTAGATGCGGAGCTGCTGGTTCGAGTTCTGCATGTCGACCACGACCTCGCTCACGATCATGGCGCCGGTGGTGTATTCCTGGAAGGAGACCGAGACCACGTGGTCGGCCCGGCCGTAGAAGGACAGGTCGGTGCCCGCGACCTCGATGCCGAAGATGCCGCCGTTCGGGATCGCCTTCTTCTTCATCTTGAGGGCGAAGGCGTCGGGGGCGAGGGCGGTCAGGAGGAGGGCGCTCAGGGCGAGGACGGGCGTTCTCATGGCGTTAATCCTTTACCCGTCGGGGGGCTGACGCAAGATTACTCCCGATGCTGAGCTGCCAAGACCTCACCGTGCAGGCGGGTGCCGACGGCCCCATCATCCTCGACCACGCGAACGCCCGCTTCCTCCCGAAGGGCTTGAACGCGGTCATCGGGCCTTCCGGTTGCGGCAAGACCACCTTGATGAAGGCCATCCTCGGCATCCTGCCCTCCACCGGGCAGGCCTCCCTGGCCGGCGTCCCGATCACCTGCACCGAGGACCTCGTCGGCAAGGTCGGCTTCGCCCCGCAGTTCACCGCGGCCCAGGCCCAGCTGAGCGTGGGCGAGTCCCTCGACTACGCCCTGCGTCTCGCGGTCCCCGACGACGCCGAACGCCGGACCCGCCTCGAGGGCGTGCTCGACGTCACCGGCCTCAAGCCGCATCGGAACAAGCGGGTCTCCTCGCTCTCCGGCGGCCAGCTCCGGCGGCTTTCGCTCGGCCTCGAGCTGACCCTCGACCCGGCCTGCATGGTCTGCGACGAGGTGACCTCCGGCCTCGACCCGCAGTCGGAGGACCAGATCCTCGCGCTGCTCCGGAACCTCGCCGAGACCCGCGAGAAGAGCTTCGTCTGCATCATCCATAATCTCGGCAAGCTGAACCAGTTCGATTGGGTGACGGTCGTCTACCAGGGCGACGTCGTCTTCCAGGGCTCGCCGCAGGCTTTGCTGGGGTACTTCGGCATCCCGGACGGGTTGCGCCTTTACGAGGTGCTGAACGCCTCGGACCTGCCGACCTGGCGCGACCGCTGGGCGATCTACCAGGCCGAGCATCCCGGCGAGTACGAGGCCGCGGCGCTCGCGGTCGGCACCGCGCCGGAACCGGCGCCCTTGCCCGAGCCGGTCCTCCCGGGGGGCGTCTCGCAGTTCGGCACCTTGCTCGCCCGCCGCCTGCGGCTCTTCTTCCGCGACACCGGCTACCTCGGTCTGACGCTCGCGATCACGTTCGGCTTCCCGTTGCTCGTCGTGATCTTCAACTTCAACGGCGTCTGGAACCTGCACGACATCTCGCTGGAGAGCAACCCGGCGTCCGTCTCCGAGTTCCAGGCCCGCATCGCCGATTCCCTGACGAACGCCCGCGTCGCCAACATGGCGGCCGGCCTGGTGATGTTCCAGGTCATCCTCCTGACGCTCATGGGCGCCAACAACGGCGGCCGCGAGATCTCCGCCGAGCGCCAGCTCTACGAGAAGGAGCGCATGACCGGCCTGCGCCCGTGGTCCTACGCGCTCTCGAAGATCGTCTTCGTCTCCCTCATCGCGGTCTTCCCGGGGGCGTGGATGTGCGTCTTCGTGAAGCTCATCTGCAACTTCCCGGGCGGCTGGGCGCCGCAGCTCGGCATCCTGGTCGCCAGCTGCGTCTCGATGTCGGTCGTGTGCCTGGCCTTCTCGGCCCTGCTCGCCTCGCCGGAGAAGTCCTCGCTCCTCTCGATCTACCTGGTCGGCTTCCAGCTGCCGCTCTCGGGGGTCGTGCTGGCCCTCCCGGACCAGCTGACCTGGGTCTGCCGGCCCTTCATCAACTCCTACTGGGGCTGGTCCGGCTTCATGAAATCCATGGCCGACGACAACTCCGTCCGCCTCTGGGGCGCCTACGTCAACAGCCTGGCCGACAAGTCCGCCCAGATCGCCGACAACCAGGTGGCCATCATGGTCCTGGTGGTGCACGGCATGCTCGCCGTGGCCCTGATCATGGTCGGCTGCCAGCAAAAGCGCTGGAACTGAGCCGATTCCCCGCTAGAGTGACCGTCGCCCCGCTTTCTTCATGTCCAAGATCAATCCCCTGGTTTTCGCGCTCGGCATCCCGTTCCTGGTGATCGCCGTGCTGCTCTACGTCGTCGTCGGCCGCAGCGGGGGCAAGTTCACGAACCTCTCGCCGTTCTCCCTCAAGTCCTACCGCCAGGACTGGACCGCCCTCCAAGGCAACTCCTACCGCCTCGACTGCAAGGTCGAGCAGCAGCTGGCGTTCGTCGAGGGGAAGGGCCGCCTGCTCGTCGTGAGCCCGATCGTCGATCGCGACAAGGAGATGGACAAGGCGAACCTCGGCCGCCTGCCGGTCTTCGTGCCCGCCGACGCCAACCAGTCCTTCGAGGTCGGCCAACGCTTCAAGTTCAAGGTCCGCCTCAACCGCGATCTGCCCCTGGTCGAGGACCTCGAACGTTTCTGACCTTTCCTTCCATGCGTCGTCTTTCCCTTCTTTGTCTCGGCTGGTGCGCGCTGGTCGCCCAAGGCGTCGCCCAGGCGCCGCCGCCCGGCGCCAGCGTCTCCGGCGGCGGGGGCGGCGACTACCGGAGCTCGACCGCCGAGGGCGGGGCGGACCGTCTCTTCGACGTCAACAGCGACTCGGTCGACATGGAGAACGGCTCCATGCAGTGGAAGGGCAAGACCTTCAACCTCGGCAATTCCCGCGCGATGCGCATGCGCTTCGAGCGCTACCTGTCGGCCCCGGCCGCCGGCGGCGACCTCGCGAAGTACCTGCAGATCCTGGCGCGCATCGAGCGCCTGCTCTCGCCCGCCTCCATCAACGCCTCCAACTACTACGCCAACCAGCAGGAGGCCTTCAACCTGCTCTTCCAGGCCGCGGAATTCGAGGTCGACGGCAACAATTGCCTGACGATCGCCACCCAGGTCCAGAAGGTGTGGAACATGCGCCAGGAGTATCGCCAGCTCGAGATCACCAAGAACCAGCTCGAGGCGCTGCGCAAGGTCCAGGAAGGCGTGGTGATCAACCGCGCCGACAAGATCGAGGCCGCCAACGACGAGCGCAGCTCCCAGCCGGGCAAGGCCGGCCAGCCCTCGCTGGCCAAGTCCACCTCCGGCAACACCGAGCTGGGCTATCGCGTCAAGGATGAGCAGCGCACCCAGGCCGAGATCCTCGCCAAGAACGCCGAGCAGACGGCGCTCGGCCTCAAGGCCCAGGTCGAGTTCCAGTCCCAGATGGTCGGCTTCCTCCTCGCCCGCCGGTACCGCCATTGCACCATCACCACGGCCTTCTACCGCCAGCTCTTCAAGAGCGCCAACCAGAGCATCAAGGTCGGCGCCAAGGAGGTGAAGGAGTTCTTCCCCGTCTCCGATTTCGTCCCGACCCTCGAATCCATCGACACCCTGGCCCGCGAGGCCATGAACGATGTCACCACGGGCATGCGGACCGTCGACGACCTCGTCAAGCAGGGCGAGCTGTACGGCGCCTTCGAACGCCTGCAGGAGACCTATTTCCTCGGCGAGTTCGAGCCGGCGGTGATGACCTACGAGCAGGCCAAGAAGCGCGAGATGCTCGAGCTGTGGCGCGATCTCCGCGAGCTCCAGCGCCTCGGCGACGAGCACGACCTCGCGAACGTCGAGGGCTACGTGAACAAGGTGCGCGGCCGCGCCCGCGATTTCCCCGGCGCCGCCATCCTCTCGAAGGTCAACAACGCGATCAACGCCTCGAACATGGCGGTGCTCTCCGCCAAGCAGGCCGCGCTGGCCGGCGACACCGCCAAGGCCGAGGCCGCGCTCGAGCGCGCGACGAAGATCTGGCCGCAGAACCCGGCCGTGAAGGATTTCGCCAACCAGGTGGTCAGCCGCCAGGACACGCTCGCCCAGAAGATCCCCGAGTTCGACCGGTTGGTCGCCGAGGCGAAATGGCGCGACATCTTCAACAAGAAGCTGGAGTTCGCCCTGGCGCTGGCCCAGGACAAGACCCGTTCGGAGAAGCTACGCCAGGTGGTCAACCGCATCGGCGAGCTCGACGCGAACATCCAGAAGGCCGCGGTGCTCGCCTCGCAGAACAACCCCTACCTCGCCTGGGATGTCATCGTGGAGACCTCGCGCGCCGAGCCGGACGACCTCGTCCTGGCGAAGACCCGCTCGGAGATCGCCCCGCTGGTCGCCGATTACGCCCGCACGATCGGTCTGGCCGAGAAACTCGAGAAGGACGGCGGCGAGGCGGCGGCCCTGGTGGCTTGGTTGCAGGCCCAGGACCTCAATCCCGCTTCCCCGGCGTGCGGCGCGGCCATCAAGCGCCTCGCGGCCTCGCTGGCCCAGTCCGCCCCGGCGAAGGCCACCCCGGCCGCCCCGACCCCGCCGGCCTCGGCGGGCGACGAGGTGGTCCTCCCGCCGAAGCGCTGAGCCGGCCTACCAGAGGCTGACCGGGTCTTCCTCCAACGGGTCGACCACGGTCACCCGTAGGTCGCCCTTCGCGGCGCGGACTTCCTGCATGACGGTGTCGACGATGGTCGTGCGGTTGCATTCCTTGCTGAGGTGCCCGAGGTAGAGCTGGGTCGCGCGCCATTCGCGCAGGCCGAGCAGGAGGTCGCGCGCCGCGAGGTTGGAGAGGTGTCCGTGGCGGCCGCGGATGCGCTGCTTCAGGTTCAGCGGCCGCTTGGAGAGGTCGAGCATCTCGTCGTCGTAGTTCGCCTCGAGCACCAGCACGTCGGCCAGCGCGGCGTGATGCCTCACCACGTCGGTCGCGTGGCCGAGGTCCGTCAGCCAGGTCACGCGCCGGGCGGGGTGCGCGTCCTCGGCCGGGCAATCCACGGCGAAGCCCACGGGGTCGGCCGCGTCGTGCGGGATCGGGATGGCGGTGATGGCGAGGCCGCGGAACTCGAAGGTGCTGCCCGTCTCGAAGATCTGCCAGTCGGGCCGGACCTTGAGCATGCCTTGGATGCGGTGGGCGGTCTCGCGGTTGGCGAAGACCTTGAGCGCGGGATTCTGACGCAGGAGCGCCGCCAGGCCGATGCAATGGTCGCTGTGCTCGTGCGTGATCAGCACCGCGTCGAGCGCCCGGGATTCGGTCCCGAGCTTGCGCAAGGAGGCCTCCAGGCGCGGTCCGGGGAAACCGGCGTCGATCATCACGCGGGCGCCGCCGCTCTCCAGGATGGAGCAGTTGCCGGAACTGCTGGTGCCGAGGATGTGGAAGGCGAACGCCATGGACGGGCCGATGCAACCCCGCCGCGGCCCGGGCTTCAAGCCGCCAATGGGCTTTTCGCTTGAGAGGGGCGGAGGGGTGGGCGAGGATATCCGCACTGCCATGCCGTCCCTGCCTCGAGTCATCAGCATCATCATGGGGGGCGGTCGCGGCTCCCGCCTCTATCCCCTCACCAAGGACCGTTGCAAGCCGGCCGTCCCGCTCGCGAGCAACTACCGGCTGGTCGACATCCCGATCAGCAACTGCCTGAACTCCGGCTTCAACCAGATCTTCGTGCTGACGCAATTCAACACCGCGTCGCTCCACAAGCATATCCAGCAGACGTACAAGTTCGACGGTTTCGGCCGGGGCTTCGTCGACATCCTCGCCGCCGAGCAGACGGGCGACAAGGAGTCCTGGTACCAGGGCACGGCCGACGCGGTCCGGCAGAACCT
>JBEGOO010000010.1:0-4291 GCA_041182045.1 Verrucomicrobiota bacterium | reverse complement strand
GATCTCGGCGTCGCGCTCGAGCACCAGGCGGGCCTTGGCGAGGTCGCCCTCGATGAAGCTATCCAGGGCCAGGCGCAGGACCTCGCACGCGATGATGCCCTCGGAGGGCACATGTAGGAGGTTCTTGAGGGGACCGCGCTCGGAGATGACCATCGCGCGCTTGGCGATGACCGAGGCCTCGTCGGCGATGCGCTCGAGGTCGTGGCCGATGTCGCGGGCGGCGAGGAGCAGGCGGACATCGCTGCCCATCGGCCCGAAGAGGGTCAGGTAGCGCATGATCTCGCGGTCGACGCGCTTCTCGAGCTCATCGACGCGGTCATCCATGCCGCGGACCTGGAGCGCCAGGGAGTCGTCGCCGTTCTCGACGGCGCGGAGGACGAGGCGGGTCATGTCGAGCGAACGTTCGCCCATCAGGATCAGGTCGTCCCGGAGCTGGCGGAGTTCATCGTGGAAGAAACGTTGCATGGTCGTGGATGTCTGGAAATCAGCCGAAGCGGCCCGAGATGTAGGCCTCGGTCTGCGCCTGGGAGGGGTTCATGAAGATCTTCTCGGTGGTGTCGTACTCGATCTGCTTGCCGAGGTAGAAGAAGGCGGTGCGGTCCGACACGCGGGCGGCCTGCTGCATGGAATGGGTGACGATCACGATGGTGAACTGCTCCTTGAGCTCGTGGATGAGCTCCTCGATCTTGCCGGTGGCGATCGGGTCGAGGGCCGAGCAGGGCTCGTCCATCAGCAGGATCTCGGGGCGGTTGGCGATGGCGCGGGCGATGCAGAGGCGTTGCATCTGGCCGCCGGACAGGCCCAGGGCGCTGTCGTTCAGGCGATCCTTCACCTCGTCCCAGAGGGCGGCCTTGCGGAGCGAGGTCTCGCAGGCCTCCTCGAGAACGGCGCGGTCGCGCACGCCGACCACGCGCAGGGCGTAGACGACGTTCTCGAAGATGGACTTCGGGAAGGGGTTCGACTTCTGGAAGACCATGCCGACGCGACGACGGAGCGAGATGACCTCGAGGCCGGGGTCGTAGATCGAGCGGCCGTTGATGGTGATGTCGCCCTCGTGCCGGATCCCGTCGACCAGGTCGTTCATGCGGTTCAGGTTGCGCAGGAGCGTCGACTTGCCGCAGCCGGAGGGACCGATGAAGGCGACCACCTGGCGCTCGGGGATGTCGAGGGAGATGGCGTCGAGCGCCTTCTTCTGGCCGTACCAGAAGCCGAAGTCGCGGATGCTGATGTAGTCCTTGCGGCCTTCGCGTTCGGCGGAAGGGCGGACCTTGATGCGGGAGGAGGCAGGAGGGTTCATGATCTGGGGCATGAGGGGATTTTCTTAGAAAGAGGCGCCCGTGAAGCGGGCGCGGAGACGGTTGCGGATCCAGATCGCGCCAAGGTTCAGGCAGACGACCAGGCAGATCAGCAGCAGCGTGGTGGCGAAGACCATCGGGCGGGCCGCGTCGGAATCGGGCGACTGGAAGCCCAGATCATAGACGTGGAACCCGAGATGCATGAACTTGCGGTCCAGGTGCAGGAACGGGGCGGAGCCGTCGAACGGGAGCGTCGGCGCGAGTTTCACCACGCCGACGAGCATCAACGGGGCGACCTCCCCCGCCCCGCGGGCCATGGCGAGGATGACGCCGGTCAGGATGCCCGGGGCGGAAGCCGGCAGGAGGATGTCGCGGATCGTCTGCCACTTCGAGGCGCCGGTGGCCAGCGAGGCCTCGCGCATGCCGCGCGGAACCGCCGCCAGGGCTTCCTCGGTCGCGACGATCACCACCGGGAGGGTCATCAGCGCGAGCGTCAGCGAGCACCAAAGCAACCCACCCGTGCCGAAGACCGGCGTGTTGTTGTTGTACTTGAGCTGGTCGGCGAAGAAGAGCTGGTCGAGCGAGCCGCCGAGCACATAGACGAAGAAGCCCAGCCCGAACACGCCGAAGACGATGGACGGCACGCCGGCCAGGTTGTTGACGCTGATGCGCACGATGCGCAGGATCGGCCCCTGCTGGGCGTATTCGCGGAGGTATATGGCGGTGATGACGCCGAACGGGGTCACCAGCAGGCTCATGAAGACCGTCATCACGAGCGTGCCGAAGATCGCGGGCATCAGGCCTCCCTCGGTGTTGGCTTCGCGCGGCTCGTCGAAGACGAACTCGGCGACCCGGTCGCCGAAGAGCTTCAACCGACCCCAGGTGTCGAGGCGGTTCGGGAACCAACCGCGGATGACCTGGGTGAGCGGGACGACCACCTCGCGGTCCGCGGCGTCCCGGGAGACGAGCGCGGCCACCGCCCCGCCCGCCAAGACCTTCGCGGCCTCGGCCTGCAAAGCGGCGTAGCGTTCGTCCAGCCCGGCGATCTCGCGCCGGCGGGCCGCGGCCTCGTCCGCCCGCTGGAGGTCCTCGGCGCGGCGCAACGCCACGCGGGCCCGCTCCATCGCGCCATTGACCTCGCCGATGCGATGGCGGGTGATCTCGACGTGCTGCGCGCGGACCGCCGCGGCGGCGGCGACCTCGGCCTGGAAGGCGGCCTCGAAGGCCGGATCCGTGGCCGCGACGACCCGGCCGTCGGACTGGCGCAGCGATCGCGGGCGGACGAAAGCCGGACCGTTCTCGACGCGCTCCAGGCCGAGGACGTCGGCCGGGAAGGTCTCGCCCTTGATCTTGGCTTCGTCGACCCAGAGGTAGGAGTTGCCGTTCAGTTCACGCAGGCCGACCTGATACTGGAGCTCGTAACGCGGGTGGTCGGCGGGCGAGCCGGCGCGGACGCGGCGCTGGGCCAGCTGCCCGATGATCGCGCGCCCATCGTCGACCTGGGCGACCGGGACCGGGGGCGCCCAGAAGACGGTGAGTCCGTTGAGGAGGACCAAGGCGAGGAGGCCGAGGACCATGCCGAGGCCGATGATCAGGCCGAGCCCGGTGAACCAGACCCAGGGTTCGCCGCGCGGCGTGCTGCTATCGGAGGAGGGGGCGGCCATGGCTTAGACGACCTTGTAGCGCTCGCGCAGGCGCTGGCGGAGGATTTCCGCGAGGGTGTTGATCACGAAGGTGAGCAGGAAGAGGCAGCAGGCGCCGAGGAAGAGAGCGCGGTAATGGGTGTGGCCGACGGCGGCCTCGGGGAGCTCGACCGCGATGTTGGCCGAGAGCGTGCGCATGCCGCTGAAGGGATTGGCTTCCATGACGGCGGTGTTCCCCGTGGCCATCACGACGATCATCGTCTCGCCGATGGCGCGGCCGAAGCCGATCATGACGCCCGAGACGATGCCCGAGATCGCGGTCGGCACCACGACACGCCAGACGGTCTGCCAGCGGCTGGCCCCGAGGGCGAGCGAGCCGGAGACGAGGGAATTCGGGACGTTCGACAGCGCGTCCTCGGCGATGGTGAAGACGATCGGGATGACGGCGAAGCCCATCACGAAACCGACCACCAGCGAATTGCGCGAGTCGTAGGTCGCGCCGGTGGTCTGGCGCCACCATTCGCGGAAATCGGCGATCGGCAGGCCGGTCGACGTGTCCTTGACGGTGAAGCACGCCGCCTCGACGGCGGGGCCGGCCTTCCAGGCGGCGAAGGCGCAGAGGGCCAGGAACGGGAGCAACCAGAGGAATTCCATGCCCGGCTTCACCTGCCGGCGGACGGGTTGCGGCAAGGCCGACCAGAGGAAGCCCGCGAACAAAGCGGCGGGGGCGAGGACCCCGATGGCGCAGAAAAGCGAGATGAGGCGCGGGTCGACCAGCGGGGCGAGCCACAGACCGGCGAGGAAGCCGAGCACCACCGACGGCAGCGAGGCCATGATCTCCATCACCGGCTTGACGACCTGGCGGTAGGATGGGCGGAGGAACTGGGAGACGTAGATGGCGGCGGTCAGGGCGATCGGCAACGCGAAGAGCAACGCGTAGAAGGTGCCTTTGACCGTGCCGTAGAACAGCGGGATCAGC
This sequence comes from Verrucomicrobiota bacterium, assembly GCA_041182045.1. GTDB lineage: Bacteria > Verrucomicrobiota > Verrucomicrobiia > Opitutales > UBA953 > UBA953. The sequence goes on along the minus strand of JBEGOO010000010.1, from coordinate 374 downwards.
GAATACTTCGCCTCGAACTCGTCGGAGCCGGAGCTCGACTGCCAGGTATACGCCGGTCCGGTCGCGCCTTCGTACCAGATCTGGCCGAAGAACGCGCCCCAGGAGGATTCCGGGTGATGGTCGACGACGCTCCAGCGGTGGAGCTTGCCGTCGGCCGAGAGCGCGGTGAAGCGGTCGTAGTTGGCCGCGAAGGCCAGCTGCCGGAAGGAGCCCGCGGGCGCGTCGCCTTCCCAGCGGAGCGAGCCGGTGGTCATGTTGCGGAGCTGCAACCGGCCGCCCGCGACGGCGAGGTAGCACTTGTTGCCCTCGGCGGGGTAGACGCCCTCGCCGGCGCCGGCGAGCTTCTCCGGGTCGTGGATCTTGCCCCAGCGACG
>JBEGOO010000009.1:0-3896 GCA_041182045.1 Verrucomicrobiota bacterium | reverse complement strand
TCGCAGATGAGACCCAGCATCGACTGCAGCGCGAGCGAGGCCGCGGCGCAGGCCTGCGTGGCGTCGCCCCCGGCGAGGTCGACCAGCGCGGCGGCGCCCATCGCGGCCGCGGAACCGCCCTCGGCCTGGCAGCCGCCGACCTCGGCGGCGAAGGTCCAGCGCGTCGCGATGAAGGCCCCGATGACGCCGCTCGCGAGCAAGGCCTTCGCGGTGGTCTCGTCGTCGAGCCCGCGCTCCTCGGCGACGGCGAGCACGACGCCCGGCAAGGCGGCGCAGGCGCCGGCGGTGGGCATGGCGACGATCACGCCCATGCTGCTCTTCACCTCCATCAGGGCGGTGACGTAGAGGATTGCGCGATTCAGGGGATCGGCGGCGATCAGACGGCCCGCCCGCATGGCCTGGGCGAAGCCCGGCGATTGGCTGCCGAGGACGCGGTCGGCGTAGGTGGTGCCGGCGAGGCCCTGCTCGATCGAGCGACGGAGCAGGCGCACCAGACCGACCGCCCGGGCGAGGACCTCGGACTCGGTCAAGCCACCCCGTTCCATCTCGTAGCGCGCGGCCAGACGCCACAGCGGCGCGGTCGCGGCCTCGGGCGAGGCGAGCATCTCGGCGCAGCTGCGGTAGGGCACGCGGCTGCTCCGGACGGTCGGCACCGGCAGGACCGGGCCGAGGTGCCAGGCGCGCGCGATCCACCCGGCCTGACGCCAGGCCGCCAGCGCCGCGGCCGGCAAGAAAGCGCGGCCGTGGACGGCCAGCAAGGAACGGCCCGCCGTGGCGAACCAGGCGCTGCCTTCGTGGTCGGAGCGCAGCACCTCCGCGCGGAGGTCGTCGGGCGCGCCCTTGACCTCGAGCAGGGTGACGTGGGCGTCGCCGTGGAGCGAGACGGCGATGCCGTCGAGCTCGACGACCTCCATCATGCCGCCGCCGGTCGAGATGGCCCGGAGGAAATGCGTCACGCGCGCGTTGCGCAGGGTCAGGCGATAGGTGTTCGGGTGCGGGTCGCCCACGTCCACGGTCTCGAAGCGGGCGAGGCCCCCGCCCTGCCGGAAGATGGCGAGCGAATCGGGCAACCGCTCGTCATCGGCCTCCCAGCCCATCAAGCCGCCGAAGAGCCCCATGTCGGAGCCCTGCGTATCGTGCGTCGTGGGCAGCGAGCCGGCGCGATCGAACTCGACCAGCACCTCCGCCACCTCGCCCCCCATCAGGTCGCGAGCGAGCCGGCCGATGCGCAGGGCGGCCGCGCAGTGGGAGCTGGAGGGGCCGCGCATGACCGGCCCCAGGACGTCATTGAAGAGGCTGACTTCCATGGAGGCGGGGATGGCGGGACGGGGTCACGCCTTGCAGGCTGGCGGGCCGACGGGCGGGGTCAAACCGCTAACCAAGGTCGATTATTTGTCGCTGCGCCAAGGGCCGGCCGGCAGGGCGTCGGCGCCGGCGGAGACCACGGAGACTTCGGGGAAGTTAGCCCAGGCATAGCGGGCGGCCTTGGGGGCCTTCACGTCGGCGGCGGAGACCGTCAACTTCGCGCCTTCGGCCTTGGCCGAGGCGAACGCCCAGGAACCATCGGCCTTCTGGACAGCCCAGCCCTTGCCCTCACCCTTGAGGACGACCGGACGGTCGTAGGTCACGACCCAGGCGTCCCCCTGGAGCTCGGCCTTGGTCACGCGCGGGGCTTCGCCGACGGCGCGGGTCTTGTAGACGCGCTGGAGAGCGACGGCGGCGAGACGCTCGCCGATCGGCAGCTTGTCCTTCGGATGGATGTCCTTCTCTTCGCCGAGGTCGATGTTCACGGTCATCATCGCGCCGGGCACGTGGTCGGCGATCCACTCCATGGACTCGCGGATGACCGGCCAACCGCCATCCTCGACGGCGACGGGCTTCTTCGCCATGAAGCGCGGGAGCTGGACGATGATGAAGGGGAACTCGCGACCCCAGGCCTTCTGCCAGGCCTTGATCATGTCGCCGAGGATCCACTTGTAGGCCACGGCCTGGCCGGCGTTGGACTCGCCCTGATACCAGAGGGCGCCCTTGAAGCTATAACCCACGAGCGGGGCGACCATGCCGTTCCAGTTCATGTGCGGGCCGTTCGACCAGACGGTCTGTACCTTGGGGTCCGTCTTGGCCTTGGCGACGCGGTCGGCGACGGCCTTGTCCTCCTTCTCCTGCCAGCCCTTGGCTTCGGGTTGGGCGTCGTACATGCCGCGCGGGCCCCAGGCCTCGGCGCGGGTGCCGCCGATCGAGGTGTGGATGATGCCGACGGGCTGCTTGAGCTCGGCGCGGAGCGCGACGGCGAAATAGTAACCGGCGGCGGTGAAGTTGTCGACGGTCGTCGGACCCGCGACCTTCCAGGACCCCTGGACGTCCTCGGCGGGCTCGGCCTTGGGCGTGCGGTTGACGGTGAAGACGCGGAGACCCGCGTCGACCGGACGGGCCCGGGCGGCCGCCGCGGTCGTGGTGTTGCGCACGACCCACTCCATGTTCGACTGGCCGGAACCGACCCAGACTTCGCCGACGATGACGTCATGGGCGACATGCATCTCGCCGTTGGACTTGACGACGAGATCCTTGCCTTCCTCCGAGGCCTGGCCGGTCAGGGTCGCCTTGAAGCGGCCGTCGGCGCCCGCGGTGACGGCGACCTTGGCGGTCCCATAGGCGACCTCGACGGTGGCACCGGGCTTGGCCTTGCCGTAGATGTTGGCTTCGCCGGCCTGCAGCACGGCATGGTCCGAGAAGACGGTGGAGAGCTTGAGGTCGGCGGCGGAAGCCAGGGACGCGATCAGCAGGAGCGGGGTAAGGCGCAGCATGCCATGGAGACAAGCCGCTCCGCCCCGGGTTCCGAGCCCAAACTATTCCGATTATTCGTAGCGGACGACGACGAGGGTCCGCGCCCGGCGGCTGATGGCCACCAGTTCCCCGGGCCGGGCGGGATCCCACGCGAACGCCTGCCCTTCCCCCGGGAACGGCCGGACCGCGACCAAGGTGGCGACCCCGCCCGCCGGCGGCAGCCCGAGGATGTACAGTTCGCGGGCGTCATGCCCGGTGACGCCGACGTTCCCGTCGGGCCCGACCCCGCCGCCGGAGCAGCTCATGCGTCCGAACTTCGCCAGGACCTCGGGCGCGAAGGACCACTCCCGCCGCGGCCGCCAGCCGCGGTCGTAGGCGACCAGCCGACTGCGGGCCACCTGGCTCGTGGCGGCGTAATGGGCGAAACAGGCGAGCCAGCCGCCCTCATACGGCACGGCCCAGGTCAGCGAACCCGGCGGGTCGGCGAAGACGTGCCGGTCGACCGGCCACAACGTGTCGACGTCGAAGACCTCGACCGAGCTTTCATCCGGCTTGAGCGGGTAGTTGGAATGGGCGCAATACAGGCGCCCGTCCACGACGACGCCCGCGTTGAGATGACGGATGCCCGCGCCCGGTGGCGCGGACCAGCGCGCGACCACCGACCCGTCGGTCTTCCGATACTTGCCGAGGGCCGCGTCGTTGATCGCGTAATAATACCCTTCGTCGACGGCGACGCCTTGGTTCGCCTCCGCCGCGGGCAGGCGGCGCAACTCGACGCAACGGCTAGGCGCGGGCGGCAGGGACGTCGCGCAGCCCACAAGGAAGGCGCAGCCGGCCAGCAGGGCCGCCACCCTCATCGCGTCGCGAGCGGGACGCGACCGGCGAGCCCTTGCAACCGGGCCGCCTCGGCCTCCGTGGCCTTGCCGCGGTAGGCCACCTTCAGGTCCTTCGGCTGGTAGATCGCGCGGTAGAAGATCAGGGCGTTGAGGTAGGTGCCGATGAACTCGGGGTGCGAGTTATCCTTCTGGTGCAACCGGAGCGGGTTCGGCTCCTGGTCGTTGAGTTCCCAAGCGTCCCCGGCCGCGACGACCGCCGTGGCCTGGCAGAGCTTC
>JBEGOO010000008.1:0-8496 GCA_041182045.1 Verrucomicrobiota bacterium | reverse complement strand
CTCGCCACGACGAAGGACTACGCGAACTTCGTCCTCGAGTACGACTTCCTGAACGACCCGCGCCTGAACTCCGGCGTGCAGTTCCGCAGCCACGCCTACGACAAGGAGACCTCCATCGTCGACGCCGCCGGCAAGACCATCAAGGTCCCCGCCGGCCGCGTGCACGGCTACCAGGCCGAGATCGACACCGACCCCAAGAACGTGCGCAAGCCTGACACCCAGGCCCGCATGTGGTCCGCCGGCCTCTATGAGGAAGGCCGTCGCGGCTGGATCGTCCCGGGCTTCGGCGGCGGCGACGCGCTCGCCTTCTCCAAGCAGGGTCGCGAGATCAGCAAGGTCGGCGACTGGAACCACGTGAAGGTCGAGGCCAACGGCAACCGCATCCGCACCTGGCTCAACGGCGTCGCCCGCGTGGACGCCCGGGATGACGGCGACCTCTCCGGCTTCATCGCCTTCCAGGTCCACGGCATCGGCAACGCCAAGGACAAGGCCGGCACCACCGTGCAGTGGAAGAACATCACCCTGACCGAGATCGCCGACAACACCCTGACCGAGTCCGAGAAGGCCGACGGCTGGGTGCTGCTCTTCGACGGGGTCTCGACCAAGGGCTGGCGCTCCGCCAAGGGCCCGGCGTTCCCCGAGTCCGGCTGGTCCGTCAAGGACGGCACGCTCCGCACCGCGGCCTCCGGCGGCAAGGAATCCGCCGCCGCCGGCGACATCGTGACCCTCGGCGCCTACAAGCAGTTCGAGGTCTCGGTCGACTTCAAGCTGACCACCGGCGCGAACAGCGGCCTGAAGTACTACGCGCAGCCTTCCCTCAACCAGGGCGCCGGCTCCGCCTTCGGCCTCGAGTTCCAGATGCTGGACGACGACGTCCACGCCGACGCCAAGCTCGGTCGCGACGGCAACCGCACGGTCTCGTCGCTCTACGACCTCATCACCGCCAAGAACAAGCGCCCGAACCCGATCGGCCAGTGGAACAACGCCTACGTCGTGACCAAGGGCTCCAAGGTCGAGCACTGGCTCAACGGCCGCCTGGTCGTCGCGTACGACCGCGCCTCGCAGGAGTTCCGCGATCTCCGCGCCAAGTCCAAGTACGCCGACCCCAAGTACGGCGCGAACTTCGGCGAATGGGAATCCGGCCACATCCTGCTCCAGGAACACGGCGACGAGGTCTGGTTCAAGAACGTCAAGCTCCGCGACCTGAGCAAGTAAGGCCGGCGTCAGCCGACCGCGAAGGCGGGCCTCCGGGCCCGCTTTTTTTGTTTCGTCATCCAGGTAGGGCTGACCGTCCCGGTCGGCCGAGCATCGAGGGTCTACGGCGGACCAGCGGGGACGCTGGTCCCTACCTAGAGGCAGGGATGCATTAGGGACAGGAGCAGGTTCAGGATCAGGGGAAGGAAGGATCAGCTGCCAAAGAGGCTCGGAGGCTCAGAGGCTCGGTGGACCAGGGAGAGGCAGGGGTTAGCCGGCGACGGGGCAAGGCCATCGGCAATGGCTAGGGCAGCACGCGGTGCTGCCCCTACCCGCGCGCGGAGCGCGCGATATGAGAGGCATCCTGTACGCCCCTTGCCCACGTGCCCACTTGCCAGCATGCCAGCTCTGCTTCTTCAGCCCCTTGCCCACGTGCCCTCTTGCCAACTTGCCAGCTAATCACACCCCTTGCCTTTCCTCCTCCCCACTCCCTAATCCCTACTCCCTATTTCCTCCCACCCCTCCTCCCACCCATGCGCCTCCTCGCCTTGCTCCTCGCCCCCTTCGCGCTGTTCGGCGCCGAGAAGCCGGCCGCGACCGAGCTGCGGGTGATGTCGTTCAACCTGCGTTATGCGAGCAACCGACCGCCGAACGATTGGCCGACGCGCCGGCCGGTGATGAAGGCGTGCCTGGAGGCGACGAAGCCCGACCTGATCGGGACGCAGGAAGGTTTGGTGGCGCAGTTGGCCGACCTCCGCGCCGACCTGCCGGGCTACGCGATGCTGGGCCAGGGCCGCGAGGGCGGCGAGAAGGGCGAGTTCATGGCGATCTTCTACCGCCGCGAACGTTTTGATTTGCTCGAGACCAAGGATTACTGGCTCTCGGAAACCCCGGAGGTGGTCGGTTCGAAATCCTGGGGCACCTCCCTGCCCCGCATGGTCACCTGGGCGCGCTTCCGCGACAAGCTGACCGGCCGCGTCTTCCTCTTCGTGAACACGCACTTCGACCATATGTCCGAGGAGGCCCGCGCCGAATCGGCCAAGCTCGTCCGTCGGCGCCTCGAGGCGACCCCGGCCGACCAGCCCGCGCTGCTCGTGGGCGACTTCAACGCCGCGGCCAAGGCCAGCGCGGCGTACGCCACCTTCACGGCGGACGGTTTCCTGACCGACCTCTTCCGCGCCGCGCCGCAGCGCACCGGCGAGGAGCTGAATTCCTTCCATGGCTACCGGAAGCCGCGGACGGAGGGCGTGCACATCGATTGGCTGCTCGGGCGCGGCGGCTGGCGGCCCCGGAACGCGGCGGTGATCACGTTCGCCCAAGGCGGCGAGCACCCGAGCGACCACTTCCCGGTGATGGTCACGCTGGAGTGACCCGGCCGGCGGCTACTCCTTCAGCGGGCAACCGGAGGTCAGCTTCTCCGGCGCGCCCGCGAACGCGAGCCGGGGCGTCGGCAGGTGGGCGTGTCGCGCGATGAGCGCGCCGAGCTCCTGCAAGATGCCCGCGCTGTAACCCGGGTTCACCTTCGCGATGACGCCACCGGGCGCGACCAGGATCGTCGTCGCGCTGCGTTCCGCCTGGTAGGCCCCGGCGATGGCCAGGTCGGCGTCGGCCAGGACGGGGAACTTCGCCTTCGTCGCCGCCTTCCACTCCGCCGCGGTCGCGCCGTCGGCGTTGATGAGGCCGACCACGTTGACGGCCGAGCCGAAGGCCGCCTGCAGTTGGTCGAGGTGGACGGCCGCGTCGCGCGAGCACGGGCATTCCTTCTCGATGAAATAAAGCAGCACCGGCCGGGTCGCCGACTGCTTCGCCAAGGTCGTCGGCTTCCCGTCGGCGTCCTGCCAGCCGAAATCCGGGGCCCGCGTGTTCGCTTGGTTCGCCGCCGTCGCGAGCAACTTCGCCGTCAGCGGGTGGTCCATCTTCGCACGGAACCGGATCGCCCCGGACGCGTCGCGCTTGAGCCTCGCCGGATCCTTCACCACCAGGAACTGCCCCATCATCCCCCCGTCCTCGTGGTTGCCCATATGGCAATGGTACATGAACGGGTCCGTGTCGCTGGCGAAGTCGGCGAACTTCGCGACGAACGTCACCGAGGCGCCCCTCGGCAGGTAGGCCGTGTCCTTCCACCCCTGTTCCCACTCCGCGACCGCGCGGTCGCTGCGGGCCAGGATCTTGAACTGCACGTCGTGGATGTGGAAGGCGTGCCCGAAGATGTTGTTGTTCGTCACCGTCCAGGCCTCGGTCGCGCCCAGCTTCACCACCTGGTCGTTGCGGGTCATGTCGAACGGCTGGCCGTCGAAATTGAAGGTCGGTCGGCCATCCGCGACCTTGATCGTCCGGCGATTCGTCACCTCGGCCTCCGTCGGGTACCGGTTCGTGACCAAGGCCGCGGGGATCGTCCTCACCGGCCGCGCGGTCGGCGCGCCGACGTTGACGCGCAGCACCCGGAAATCCCCGTTGTTGAGCAGGCTGCCGTTGGCGCCGCCGCTGTCCGGTTCGCCCCCCGGGAAACCGAACGGCTGGTTGGAGTTGTACGCCATCAGGTCGAGCGTCGCCCCCGGCTGGTCGCCGGAAAGGTCGACCAGGAGCTCGGCGCGCTCGCCCACCATCAAGGTGATCCGCTTCAGGGCCACCGGCTTCTCCAGCAGACCGCCGTCGGTCGCGATCAGGTGGAACGGGCGGCCATCCGACAGACCCAGGATGTAGCCGCGCTCGTTCTCGGCGTTGAGGATCCGCAGCCGCACGACCTGGGCGGGCAGTTTCACCTGCGCGTCCAAGGTCCCGTTGGCCAGGGGGTAGTCGCCGTACTTGTCGTTGTCGCCGTCGTAGCTGAACTGCTGGTCCGATTTGAACCGCCGGCTCGCCAGCACGAGCGGGAGGTCGTCGACCCCGTAGGTCCGCGGCAGCGCGAGCTTCGCCTCGACCGGATCGCGGATGATGATCAAGCCGCCCGCGCCCAACGTCAGCTGCTTCTGCGTCAGCTCGTGCGGGTGCGGGTGGTACCAATACGTCGCCGCCTGGTTGTCGACCTTCCACGTCGGCGACCACGTCGCGCCCGGCGCGATGGTCTGGTGCGGGCCGCCATCGGTCGCCGCCGGCAGGTGCAAGCCGTGCCAATGCACCGTCGTCACCTCCTTCAGGTTGTTCTTGAAACGGATCTGCACCGGCTCGCCCTGGTTGAAGACCAAGGTCGGCCCCCAGAACTCCGCGCCATTGAACCCGATCGTCGGGGTCGACCCGCTCAGGAACTTCTTGCTGCTCGGCGCCAAGGTCAGGTCGAAGGTCTTGCCCTCGAGCAGGGGCGGGATCCAAAGGTTCTGCAACGGGCGGTTGCTGACCACCACGCCGCCGGTCTTGCCCCGGCCACCCCCGCCGGGACCACCCGGGCCACCGGGGCGGCGCGGACCGCCCGGAGGGCCCTCCGGACGGCCTAGGCGGCCTCCAGGGCCCTCCGGACGGGGCGGGCGGCCATCTTCCCCTTCCGGAGGGCGTCCATCGGCCTGGGCGGCCGTCTCCAAGGGGGACAGCGCCAGCCAAGCGGCCAGGACGGCGGCCAGCCAGGCCAGGGGACGGGAAAAACGACGCATCTTACGAGGGTAGCACAGTGTTGGTTAAAAGAAGATTAAGGCGAGACCGCTCGAACAGGTTGCAAGCGGTCACCCGCGCCCTAGGAATCGACCCACCCCGATGATGCGCCGCGCCTTGCTCACCTGCCTGTCGCTGCTGGCCGCGACGCTCGCCGCCGCGGAGCCGACGGCCCGGCGCCCGAACATCCTGTTCTTCATCATGGACGACTGGGGCATGGGCCATGCCGGCGCCTATGGCTGCCGCTGGGTGAAGACGCCGAACTTCGACCGGGTCGCCCGCGAGGGGCTGCTCTTCGCCAACGCCTACACGCCGACGGCCAAGTGCGCACCCTCGCGTTCGACGATCATGACGGGGCGCTACCCGTGGCAGCTCGGGGCGGCCGCGAACCATCAATGCATCTTCCCTCCGGAATACGGCATCTTCCCGGAAGCGCTGACGGCCGGCGGTTATCTCTACGCGACGACCGGGAAGACCTGGGGGCCGGGCAGCATGCTCGACGCCCAAGGCAAACCGCGGGCCTACGCGGGCAAGGCCTACAACCAGGCCAAGGCGAAACCGCCCGCCACGGGGATGACGAACAACGACTACGCGGCGAATTTCGCGTCGTTCCTCCGGGACACGCGAGCCGACCAACCCTGGTTCTTCTGGGCGGGCCCCATCGAGCCGCACCGCGAGTACGAGGCCGGGAGCGGGATCCGCGTCGGCGGCAAACGGACCGCGGACATCGACCGCGTGCCGGGTTACTGGCCCGACAACGAGACCGTGCGGGGCGACCTGCTCGACTACGCCCTGGAGGTGGAGCACGCCGACCGGCATCTCGGCCGGATGCTGGCCGAGCTCGAACGCCGCGGCGAACTCGACGACACCCTGGTGATCGTCACGAGCGACAACGGGATGCCGTTCCCGCGCGTGAAGGGCCATACCTACGAGAACGCGAACCATCTCCCGCTGGCGATCCGCTGGCCCAAAGGCATCCGAAGCCCTGGCCGCGCCGTCGAGGCCTACGTGAGCTTCATCGACCTCGCGCCGACCTTCCTCGAGGCCGCGGGGATCGCCTGGGAACGGAGCGGGCTCGCCCCGACCCCGGGCCGCAGCCTGTTCGACGTCTTCGCCGACCGTCCCGGCCTCGCCCAGGTCCGCGACCACGTGCTGGTGGGACGGGAACGCAATGATTTCGGCCGCCCGCTGGACGCGGGGTACCCGGTGCGTGGCATCGTCAAGGACGGGCGGCTCTACCTCGAGAACGCCGAGCCGACCCGCTGGCCCTGCGGCAATCCGGAGACGGGCTACCTCGACACGGACGCGAGCCCGACGAAGTCGTTCATCCTGCAGGCGCGACGGGACAAAGGGGCGGATCCGTCTTGGGACCTCTGCTTCGGCATGCGGCCGGCGCGCGAGCTCTACGACCTGCGCACCGACCCTGACTGCCTGCGTAACCTGCTCGCGACCCCGGCCCCGGCGGCCTGCGCGGAGGTTCGCACGCAGCTCTGGTCCGAGCTGAAGGCCCTGGGCGACCTCCGGGCCATCGGCCGGGGCGCCGAGTACGAGGCCTACCCGTCGGCCGACGTCCGCCGGCGCGGTTTCTACGAGCGATACCTGAGCGGCGAGAAGCCCGATGCGAACTGGGTCCTCCCTTCGGACTCGGAATCAGCGCCTTTGAAATGAACCTGCTCCGCCTCGCCCTGCTGGCCGTCGCGGCCCCGCTCCTCCCCGCCGCGGAGGTCAAGCGTCCGAACATCGTGTTCTGCTTCGCGGACGACTGGGGGCGCTACGCCGGCTGCTACGCCGGGGTCGACGGTCGCCCGGGCATCAACGACGTCGTCCGCACGCCGAACATCGACCGCATCGCGCGCGAAGGGGTGCTTTTCCGGAACGCCTTCGTGACGGCCCCGAGCTGCACCCCGTGCCGCAGCTCCCTCCTGTCCGGCCAATACTTCTTCCGCACCCACCTGGGCGCGATCCTCAACGGCGCGAAGTGGGACCCGGCCATCCCGAGCTACCCGCTGCTGCTCCGCGACGCCGGCTACGCCATCGGCAAGAGCCACAAGGTCTGGAGCCCCGGCACGCCCGCCGACGCCCCTTACGGCGGCCAAAAACACGCCTACGAGAAGGCCGGCCGGCGTTTCAACAACTTCTCCGAGAACGCCACCGCGATGGTCAAGGCCGGCGCGACGTTCGCCGACGCCAAGGCGAGGCTGCTCGACGAGGTGCGCGGCAACTTCACGGCGTTCCTCGCCGACCGCAAGGAAGGGCAGCCGTTCTGCTATTGGTTCGGGCCCACGCTCACCCACCGCGAATACGAGAAGCACAGCGGCGTCGCCCTCTGGGGCATCGACCCTGACGCGCTCAAGGGCAAGCTGCCGCCCTTCCTGCCCGACGTGCCCGAGGTCCGCGACGACGTGGCCGACTACCTGGGCGAGTGCCAGGCCTGGGATGCCGGCGTCGGCGTGATCCTCGCCGAGCTGGAGAAACGCGGCGAGCTCGACAACACGATCCTCGTCATCAGCGGGGACCACGGCATGCCGGGCGTGCCCATGGGCAAGTGCAACCTCGTCGACCACGGCACGAACGTCGCGCTCATCGTGCGCGGGCCGACCATCCCCGGTGGTCGCCTGCTCGACGACTTCGTCAACCTGATGGACCTGGCGCCGACGTTCCTGGACTTCGGCCGCGTGGCCGCCCCATCCGTGATGACGGGTCGGAGCCTCCTACCCTTGCTGCGCGACGACCGCGCCGGCCAGGTCGACCCGACCCGCACCTGGGTCGTCACCGGCCGCGAGCGCCATGTGGGGTCCGCCCGCGAGGGCAACCTGCCCTACCCGCACCGGGCGCTGCGCACCAAGGAGTTCCTGTACATCCGCAACTTCGCGCCGGACCGCTGGCCGATGGGGAGCCCGAAGTTCACCTCGCGCGCCGACCTGCCGCCCTTCGAGCAGATCGAGAAGTCGACCTACACCGTGTTCGCCGACATGGACGCGAGCCCGACGAAGGCCTGGGTGGTGCATCATTTCGACGACCCGCAATACCGTTGGGTCTTCGACCTGACGTTCGGCAAGCGCCCGGAGGAGGAGCTCTACGACCTCGCGAAGGATCCCTACCAGATCCGCAACGTCGCCGCGGAACCGACGTACGGCGCGACGAAGGCACGGCTCGCGGCCCAGCTGCTGGCCACGCTCAAGGAAGCGGGCGACCCGCGCGTCGGCCCGACGCCGGTGAAGTTCGAGCGGCCGCCGTTCACCCAGCCGGGCAAGTGAGCGGCGAGCCGGACTTTTGAGCGAAAAAGGCCACGACGCCCGCTTGTCTTCCGGCCCGCCGGGGCTTTAGCGTCCGGCATGGCCAAAAAATCCTCCGCGATCACCGACTACCCCGATTTCCTCAAGGACCTCCTGACGGCGAAATCCCCGACGGGCCACGAGTTCGCCGCGCAGGCCGTGGTCGACCGCTACGTCGAGAAGTCGGCCGACACCTACGCGAAGGATGCCCTCGGCAACCGCATCGCGACCCTCAAGGGGAGCGGCGGCCCGACCCTGATGTTCGCCGGCCACATCGACGAGATCGGCCTGATCGTCTCGCACGTCGACGAGAAGGGCTACCTCTACTTCGAGTTCCTCGGCGGCCACGACCAGATCATCCCGTCCGGCCGGCGCCTGCACATCCTCACCCGCCAGGGCCCCGTGCTCGGGATCACCGGCAAGCGCGCCGTCCACCTGCTCTCGC
>JBEGOO010000007.1:0-9310 GCA_041182045.1 Verrucomicrobiota bacterium | reverse complement strand
CGATTGATGCATCGGGCCGAAATCGACCACCGACGGGGTGTCCTCGACGTCGGGGAGCCATTTCGGGTGGCGCGGAGGGAAGCCGTAATGCCGACCAGGCTCGATCTGTAGGAGCTCGTCGAACGGGTTGCCCGGTCCCCAGGTGTAGCCTTCCTGGTCGGTGGCGAAGAGGTCGCCGTGTCGGTTGAACCGCAGGGCGACGGCGAAGCGGAGGCCGGTCGCGAGCTGTTCGGGTTGACCGCCGGGCGTGAGGCGGAGCACCGAGCCGCGGTAATGGTCCAGGCGGTAGCGCGAGGCGCCGGTGGCGTCGACCTGCCAGCCGTTGGCATGATTCGGCGTGCCGAGTGAGGTGTAGAAGCGGCCTTGGTCATCGATCGCGAGACCGATCGCGTCGTCCACCCGTCGGTGCTGGAAGGTCGGATCCTTCTGCGTGATTTCCTGATGCCAACCCGACGCGACGACCTCGTGCCGGTCGGCGACGCCCGCGCCTTGGGTGTCCTGCAGCCGTTCGATGCGGCGTCGGAGCGTGACGTAGACCGAGTCGTCTTTCACGACCATCCCCAACGGCATCTCGTAGTCGCCCTTGCCTTCCCAGAAGAGCGTCGCCCGATCCTCGAGCCCGTCGCCATCGGTGTCCCTCAGCAACCAGATCCGTCCGTCGTAGCCGGCCGCGAACAGCCGGCCATCGGCGGCGTAAGCCACGTTGTTGATCGCGGGCAGGCGCACGGGCAGGGCGTCCACCTTGAAGCCAGGTTCAAGGAACCTGAACGTCGCCTGTCGCTTGCCGTCGGCGGTCGTGAAGGCGCCGGGTGGTTGCGCCGGGGTGGACGGTTCGGCGGCGAGGAGCGGGCAGGCGAAGGCGACGAGGACTTGCAGGGAGCGCGTAACGGACGGCATGGGGAGGGGTGGTCCGAAGGTGCTTGTCCTGCGGCTGAAGGCAATCGTCGGTCGCGCGCCGGCTTTACTTCGAGGCCGCGGACGATCTCCAGACCTCGCCCTTGGGGCTGACCAGCCAGACCGAGAGGTCTTCCTGCTCGGCTAGGCGCTTGGCCTCGTCCCAGCCGACCGCCATCAGCGCGGTGGCCCAGCCGTCGGCGCGCAGCCCGGACGGGTGCCAGACGCAGCAGAGCTCGATGGTCGGTTCGACCGGACGCCCCGTCTTCGGCGAAAGGATGTGCGAGACGGGTTTGCCGGCCTCGAGCCGCTTGGCGCGATAGAGCCCCGAGGGGGAGAGGCAGGTGTCCTTCAACGTGACCTTCGCCAGCATTTTCCGAGGATTGAACGGATCCTCGATGCCGACGTGCCAGCTGCCGGAGGCCAGGAGTTCGCCGCCGATCTCGATGAGGAAATCCTCCTGCCCATGCTTGCGCAGGATCGCCGCCACCTGGTCGTCGGCGTATCCCTGCAGCACGGAACCCAGGTCGATCGCCAGCTTCGGGTGGGCCTTGCGCACCATCGCGCGCCCCGGGTCCAAGGTCAGCTTGTCCGCGCCGACCTGCGGGAGCAACGCGGCCAGCTGGGCGTCGGTCGGCGCGGGCTGCTTGCCGGCCGGCCCGTAGCTCCAGGCCGACACCAGCGGCGCGACGGTCACGTCGTAAGCCCCGTGGGTCTTGCGGTTGAGCTGCTGGGTGAACGCCAGGACGTCGAGCAGCTCCGGGGTGACTCCGAGGGGGGCGGTCGATTCCGTTCGGTTGAACTCGCTGGTCGCGGAGGATTCGCGCCAGTGGGAGAGCGAGAACTCGATGCGGTTCAGCTCCGCCTCGATCTCGCGGTTGAGCAGGTCGCGGTCGACGCTCGCGCCGCGGACCTTGACCGTCCAGGTCGTCCCGAAGATCCCGCCGTGCAGCTCGGTCACCGGGGAGGTCGGTTCGCTCGCGAGGTGGATGTTCTCGGCGGGGAAGAGCGCCCCGAGCCCGGCGCCGACGGCGAGCACGACGGCCACGCCGGTGTCGCGCCGTGACCAGCGTTCGGTCTCGCTCTGCGTCCGGAGCAACTTGAAGAGGGCACCGGTCGGGCAGCCATATTTGCAGAAGGCCTGCGGGATGAACAGGGAGGTCAGCAGCCCGCCGGCGGCGAGGGCGAGCGGCAGCGCCGCGATCGCGCCCAGCGTCCAGGCGTCGAAGGGCTCCCAGCGCCCGAGGTTGGTCGCGGGCCAGAGGAGGGCCGTCAGGAAGGCCGCGCCCAGGACGAGGAAGGGGAGCGCGGAGAGCCACCGATGGGGTTCGCCGGGGAGGGTGACGTGCAGGCGGCGGAATCGGCCAAGCAGCTCCTGGGCGGCGCCGTGCGGGCAAAGGTGGTGGCAGTAGGGCTGGCGACGGGCACCCCAGGGGATGAGCAGGGCGATGGCGCCGAGCGCGACCATCGCCGGGGTCTGGCTCCAGCCGAGGCCGTGCCGGGCCCAGCCGGCGAAAAGCGAGAGCGAGAGCAATTGGCCGAGCCAGAGGCCGAGACCGGCGACGAGGAGCACCTGCCAGACTAGCCGGACGCGGGGCCGGCCGTGCCAAGGCGAGAAGGTCATGACCAGGCCGCCAAGCAGGAACAACGCGAGCGCCATCGTGCGGGTCGCCTCCGTTCGGCGTCGGGCGTCGGCGCCGGACTTCTGCGCGTCGTCGGCGAAGCGGCGCTTGATGCCCTCGGCCATCGCGTAACTCGTCAGGGTCGCCCCCGCCACGCCTTCGAGCCGCGCCTTGCCGAAATCGAGCGTGGCCCATTCGCGGGCCGACCACTTCGTCAGGAGTTTCAGGTATTCCTCGTCGGCGCGGACCCGGTCCACGTAATCCGTGGTGTCGTAGGTTTCGCGGATGACGACCTGGCGGAGGGTGAGCCCGTCCGGTTCGACCGCGATCAAGGTGTCCGTCGGCCCCGCGTAGCCATTGACTTCATCGCCGGACGGGGAGGTGCGGACCACGAAGCCGAGGTGACCGTTGCCCGGGCCGCGCACGAGGTTCCAGCCAAGGCGGGGGTTGTTCCGCTCGAAGCCGGTCGCTTCGGGGAAGCCGACGGCCTTGATCTCATCGAGCCGCAGCGGGGTGGGGAAACGGAGGGAGGCGTAGTTGCCGGAGAGCCGCTTCTGGATGGATTCCTCGATGGCCAGCGCCGTCAAGGTCGAGCCCGCGTAGCCTTCCAGCTTCGGGGCGGGCTGCGACGTCGGCCGCCAGTCCTTGAACCCGCGTTCGAAGCGGGGGTTGCCGCGGAGCTTGTCCACGTGGTCGGGCGTGTCGTCGCTCGCGAGGATGCGCGTGCCCACGATTCGATCCTGGTTGTCCAGCGCCACCAGCACGTTGCTCGGGCCCGAGTAACCGAGGATCGCGTCGGCGTCGGGCGAGGTCGTGAGCAGGCGGCCCATCCGGTTGCCGTATTCATCCTGGACGAGCAAGGTCTCCTGCGGACCCGGCTTGAAGCGTTTGGCGTCCGGGAAGAAGGCGCGGACGTCCGTCATCGTCAGCTGGGTCAAAGCCGTCTCCCGCGCGGGCGTCGCCCGTTGCAGGAGCAGGGCCGCGAGGGCGAGGGCGCCGAGCCGCCAGCCGCGGAGCAGCCAGGTCTTCGCGCGGGACCCCATCGGCTACTTCACCGGCACGAGCTGGATGGCGTCGGCGTGGACGTTGCCGTTGGCGTTCTTGGCGCCAATCGTGACGGTGCGGCGGCCCTCCAGGAACTCGTAGGTCCCGATGGACTTGAAGCCGCCCTCGGGCATGGTCTTCTGGTTGAGCGTGACGGTCACGGCCTTGTCCCCGGTCGGGTCGAGGGTCGCGGTGGCGTTGCTCGCCCGGTTGTCGTGGCCGGCCCAGTAGACGCGGACCTCGTAGCGTCCGGTCTTCGGGATCGTGAAGGCATACTCGGCCTCGTTGTCGCCCTTCGGCGCGTAATGGTAGCCGGCGCCGAGGTGGGCGAGGCTTTCGCCGGCCGTCCAGCGGCCTTTGAGCCGGGCTTCGGCATCATCGACCACGAGGCCCGGCAGCTTGGCCAGCTCGGCCTTCTCGTCCGCCGTCAGCTTGCCGGGCGTCGCGGCGGGCTTGCCGAGGTCGCGGTTCATGCTCCCCACGGGCAGCTGGCGGAAGTCGGCGATCGACTCGTCGAGGACGAGCGGCGCGCGGAGGTCGGCGCGGCGCATGCGGCCGGGCTGTTCGAGCAGCCCGAGGAGCTCGGGCAGGTGCTTCTGGTAGACGCCCCGCGGGTCCGTCCCCTCGCGGACCGCCAGGTAGGCGGCCTTGCCGACGACCTCGCCCATCATGCCGATGGTGCGCATCACGCGGACGGTGCCGAGGGCCTCGTGCGTGACGGAGATGTGGCGGCCGGCCATGAACAGGTTGGCGATGTTCTCGGAATAGAACAGGCGATACGGCAGCGGGTAGCCGTTGCGGCGGTCGACGGCGACCACGTGCTTGCCGTTCGCGTCGACGTAGCCGAAGGCCGCGCGGGAGATGAACGGGTTCTCGGGGAACTTCTTGGCGTACTGCTCGCGGGCGTAGTGAAGGTCGATGTCCCAGGTCGTCGGAACGCAACCATCGGGGAAGTCCTTGCGGGCGACGATGTCGGCCTTGGTCAGGATGATGTCGCCGGTGAGCAGGCGCGACTCGCGCGGGCCGCCGACGTGGGAAGCCCACTTCAGGTCGGCGTTGGCGTATTTGTCCTTCTGCGGGCCGTTCTTCAGGGCGGAGAAGGCGCCGTAGATGGCGCGGAAATTCCAGTCGCGGATGTATTCAAGGTCCTTGATCGGGTCCTGGTCGAAGCCGGACTCCCAGAACCACTCGGCCTTCATGAACGGCTTGTCGTCGATCTTGGACCGCGACTTCTGGAGCGTCGGGAAGTCGCCGAGCTCGAGCGGGAGCGCCCACGGGGTCGAGGGCCAGCCGACCGTCTGGGCCTCGTCCTGGTAGAACCACATGTTGGACATCCCCATGCGCTTGGCGGGCTCGATCTGGTGCTTGGCGCCGGCGTAGGCGCCGACCCAGCCGTGGCCGGTGGTGTCCGCCACGAACTTCGCGCGGAAGACCCGCTCGCGGCCGGTCTTCACATCGATGGCCTTCACGGCGGCGATGCGGTTGCCGTCCATGACGACGCCCGTCGCGAAATGGCCGAGGAAGAGGCTGATGTTCTTCTCGGCGCGCACGACCTTCTCCTTCAGTTCGTCGCCGAAGCTGTCGACGCGCCCCGGGCTGTCCGGCGAGCGGTCCGCGATCTCCTCGATGATCTCGCCGAGGTGCGGGTACTTGCCGCGGGTGGTGCCGCCCATCGCCCAGACGCCGATCTCGGAGCTGCCGTTGCCGCCGAGCACGAAGCGATCCTGGAGGAACGCGACCTTGAGGGACTGGCGGGCGCCGGAAAGGGCCGCGCCGAGGCCGCCGTAACCGCCGCCGACCACGACGAGGTCGAACTCGCCTTGGTCTTCCGGGCCCTGCGGGCTGTTCCACCGCGAGCGGGCGGCCACGAGCGCTTCGCCTTCCGGCGGGATGAACGCGGCGTCCTTGCTGAAGAGGATGGCGTCGGCGCGACCGGCGAAACCGGTGAGGTCATGCAGGGCGAGCTTCACGTCGCCGGCCGGGAGCGTGACCTTGCCGCCTTCCTGCCAATGCCATTCGGCGCCCTGGGTGCCGAACTCGGCGGCGAGCGGCTGGCCGTTGACGATCAACTGGAAGCGGCCGGGGGTGCCGGGCGCTTTCCAGTGGGCGACCCAGTCCTTGGTGCGGACCCAGACGCGATACTCGCCGGCGGCGGGGATGCGGACGGAACCGGTGGCGTCGGCGACCGGCTTGCCCAGCCCGTGAGCGAGCAGGTAAGGGGAGCCGACGATGTTGGTGAAGGCGGTGTCGAGCTTCCAGCCGCCGTGGCTGGCGAGGGACTCGGCCTCGACGAAGACGGTGTCGGGGGCCGCGGCATGGCCGGGCAGGGTGGTCAGCGCGGTGAGTCCGACCAGGGAGAGCAGGCGAAGGGACATGGGTTTTAGATTTATCCTAAGACCCGGGAGTTCCAGCCGAAACCGGCCGCGGTCGGCGTTATTTTCCCTCGAAAGCCGCGCGGGGAACGGGTTGCCCTCCGGGAGTCGTCCCGCCTAGCATCCCGTGATGCGATTCCTTTCCTGTGGACTGTTGCTCGCGGCGCGGTTGGCCGCCGATCCCTTGCCGGCCGAGGGTTTGCTCGTCGATCTCGACGCCGCCCGCGGCGTCACCCTGGACGCCCAAGGGCGCGTCGCCCGGTGGGTCAGCCAGACCGGCCCGGTCGAAGCCCGGGAATTCGTCGGTCAGGACAAGGGTCGTAAGGTCGCGGGGTCCGGGTTGCCGGCCTTGGTCAAGGAGGGCGAGGTGCCGGCGGTCTCCTTCCGCGCGCAGGAGCTGCTCTGCGCCGACGAGAAGGCCTTCGATGGTCTGATCAAGGGTTCCGGCTGCACCTGGCTCGCCGTCCTCAGGCCGTACGCGCAAGCCAAGGGCGGTCTCAAGGACGTGAACTCTTTCTTCGGCAATCTCCGCAACGGCGGGAAGTACGAAGGCGTCTGGGGCTGCCTCGATGACGACAACACCGTCTGGTGGGGCGCCCGCAACGGGCTCACCTTCGGGCGTTTCGACGTCAACAACCCGAAGGTCGCCGGCCCGAAGCTCGAGGTCGGCCGTCGTTATGTCGTCGCCGGTCGGCTCGGCGCCGGTACCGGCGAGGTCGCGATCGAGCTCTTCGTCGACGACGTCAAGCCCGTCGCGACCGCCCGCTTCCCCGTGAACCCCAACGCCGACGCCTCCAAACTCGCCGTCGGTCAGGAGCGCGACGCGACGCAGCATCCGGGTTACGAATCTTTCGACGGGGAGATCGGCCGGTTCCTGCTCTGGGGACGTCCGCTGAAGGACGAGGAACTGAAGGTCGCCTTGGAGTCGCTCCGGACCCCGGCGGCCAAGGCCGACAAGTGAACGCGGCCGGCGGTCCGCGGTGAGCCAAGGAAAAGCCCCGGAGGTCCGGGGCTTCGTCGGGGCGTGCGGGCGCCGGGATCACTTCGCGGCCGGCGCGGCCTCGGGCTTCTTCTCCTCGGTCTTGGCCTTGTCGCCGAACGGGAAAGGCTTGGCCGGGGTCTTGGCGTCCGCGCCTTTCTTGCCGGCGCCGGCTTCCTTGGCCTTCTCCTTCAGCTTGTCCTCGATGGCGTCGGTGATCTTCTCGATGGTCTCCTTGGCCAGGGAGGGGTCGGCCTTGGCGATGGCGGCGCGGTTGGCCTTGCGCACGTCCTCGGCGAGGGCCTCGAGCTCGGCGCGGGCGTCCTTCTTCTCCGCCGCGGTGGCGAACTCCATGCTCTTGCGCTTCTCGAGCAGCTTCTCGCGGGCGGCCTTCACGGCCTCGTCCTGCTGTGCCTTGGCGAAAGCCGCGCGGAACTTCGCCAGGTCCTCCTTGGCGACGCCTTCGACGTCGGGGACCACGGTGGCGCGGCCGGCCCCGGCCTTGCGTTCGGCCTTGGTGGTCTTGGGGTCGGCGCCATCGGCGGCCGGGAGGGCGACGGTGGCGGCGAGGAGGAAGAGGAGGGTGGTCTTCATGGTGGAAAGGCGAGTGGTGAGTTGGTTCAGCGGGCGTTCGGACGCAGGCGTTCCTCGACGACGTCGCTGATCTTCGCGATCGTCTCGGCGGAGAGCGAGGGCTCGTGGCGAGCGATGGCCGCGCGGGTGGCCGTGCGCACCTCGCCGGTGGCCTTCTCGAAATCCTCGCGCATGTCGGCTTTCTCCTTCGGGGAGAGGAACTGCGTGTTGGCGCCCAGCTCCTTGAGCTTCTCGCGGGCGGCCTGGACCGCGGGGTCGCGGAAGGACTTCAGCGCCGCGACGCGGTACTTGGCCATGTCCTCCGCGGGGACGCCGTCGATGTCCGCGAGCAGGACGGAGAGGTTGGGTTGGGCCGGGCGAGCGGCGCCGGCGGTCTTCTTGGCGGGGGTGGCTCCCTCGGCGGCCTTGGTTTTCTCGTCGCCGAAGGGGAAGGGCTTGGTCGGGGTGGCGGCGGCCTTGGCCTCCTTGGTGGCCGCTTCCTTGAGGCGGGCGCGGGCCTTGTCTTCGAAGGCCTCGATCACCTTGTCGATGGTCTCCGGGGCGAGGGTGGGGTCGGCCTTCGCGTAGGCGGCCTTCAGGGCGTCGCGGTTGACCTGCGCCGCGCCTTCGAACTCGCCGCGCATCTCCTTCTTCTCGTCCGGGCCGGCGAATTCGGCCCGCTGGCGCAGGTCGGCCAGCTTCGCCTTGGCCGCGACCACCGCCGGGTCCTGCTGGGCCTGGGGCGAGGCGGCGCGGAACTTGGCCATCTGCTCCTTGCTGACGCCTTCCACGTCCGGGATCAGCTTCTCGAGCATCGCCCGCCCAGCCGGCGTGCGCGCGGCCGCGGCCTTCGAGGTCGCGGCGGGTTCGGCGGCGAGGAGCGCGCCGACGGCGAGCAGCAGGGGAAGCAGGGGCGACTTCATCTTCATCCTTTCAACACCGTGACTCGGCGGAAGTTCGGCGCACCCGGCCAAAAAAAAGACCCCGGCGAACCGGGGTCTGTCGTGGGGCCGTAATCCGAGGATTACTTGGCTTCCGGCTTGGCCTCGGGCTTGCCTTCCGGCTTACCCTTGCCTTCGCCGCCCTTGCCGCCCTTGCCACCGCGGGCCTTCATCGCTTCGTCGGCCTTCTTGAGGACGTCGGCGAGCTCGGGGTTGGACTTCAGGATGGCGGCGTTGGTCGCTTCGCGGACGGCCTGGAAGGCCTTCTGGACTTCGGCGCGGGCGGCTTCCTTGTCGTCGGCCTTGGCGGCCTTTTCGCGGGCGGCGGTGGCGGCTTCCTGAGCCTTCTTCACTTCAGGGGTTTCCTGGGCGGCCTTGCGGGCGTCCATGAGCTTCTTCATGTCCTCAGGGGACACGCCGGGGATCTGGAAACCGCCCTTGCCGCGGCCTTCGCCCTTGCCTTCGCCCTTCGGGGCATCGGGCTTCTTGGCGTCGCCGGCGGCCGGAGCGTCGGCCGCGATGAGACCGGCCGTGGTGATCAGGGCCAGGAGGAGGGGGAACTTGAGTTTCATAGGTGTGATTGGGTTAGGGTTCGATGATGTAACCCCCGTCAGGTCATAAGGTTTCGTTTAAACAGGGGGATTTTATGACACTATCCATCAATGACTTGTGACGGGTTTCGGGCATACCCGCTGATCATGTCGCCCTTGATCCTGCACCTTCCGCACGCGTCCACCTACATTCCGGCCGCTAATCGCGCGGATTTCCTGTTGGGCGACGCCGACCTCGCCGCGGAGGGGCTTCGACTGGTTGACTCGCATACCGACGCTCTGTTCGGGGTCGATGTCTGGCCGGGCGCGGTGCTGGCGGCGAAGGTCTCGCGCC
>JBEGOO010000006.1:0-4001 GCA_041182045.1 Verrucomicrobiota bacterium | reverse complement strand
AAGCCTTGGAGACAGGCGATTTCAGGGAAGGTTGGAAGATTATTACCGAAAAAAGGCGACCTCGGCCGGACGGCCGCTTGTTTTGCCTTTCCCCGGAAAGCCCCCACGGTCGGGGGAACCTCCCCCTCCCCCTCTTGTTAGATACCTAGCGATGTCCCTGCGCCCCCTAGCCCTCCTCCTCGCCCTGCCCGTCGTCGGGTCGGCCGCGGACACGCCGCCCCCCACCGCCGCCCAGGTCGAGTTCTTCGAGAAGGAAGTCCGCCCGGTGCTGGCCGAGCATTGCTTCTCCTGCCACGGCCCCAAGAAGCAGAAGTCCGGCCTCCGGCTCGACTCCCGGGAGTTCGTCCTCAAGGGCGGCGAGGTCGGCCCGGTCGTGGTGCCGGGTGATCCGGCCGCCAGCCGCCTGATCCTCTCGGTCAACCACGTGAAGCAGAAGGACGTCGAGCCGATGCCCGGCGAAGGCGACAAGATCCCGGCGGCGCAGATCGCGGCCCTGGCGGAATGGGTGAAGCAAGGGCTGCCCTGGCCGGCCGAGGCCGGACCGACGGTCGCGGACCCGCGCAAGCACTGGGCGTTCCAACCCGTCGTCGCCCCGGCGACGCCGACCGTGCGGGCCGCCGACCGCGTCCGCGCCCCGCTCGACGCCTTCGTGTTGGCGAAACTCGAGTCCGCGGGCCTGACCCTCTCGCCGGAGGCGCCGCGCGACGTGCTAGCCCGCCGGCTCTACCTCACGCTCTGGGGTCTCGCCCCGACGGCCGCCGAACTCGAGGCGTTCGTCGCGGACCGCGACCCGCAGGCCGTCGAGAAGCTCGTGGACCGCCTGCTCGCCGCCCCCGCCTTCGGCGAACGCTGGGGCCGCCACTGGCTGGATGTCGCGCGCTACGCCGACACCAAAGGCTACGTCTTCGAGGAGGAGCGCCGCTACGCCTACGCCTACACCTATCGCGACTGGGTGATCGCGGCGTTCAACCGCGACCTGCCTTACGACCGTTTCCTGAAACTGCAGCTGGCGGCGGACAAGTACGTCGCGGGCGAGGACAACCGCGACCTCGCGGCGCTGGGCTACCTGACCTTGGGGCGGCGCTTCCTGAACAACCAGAACGACATCATCGACGACCGCATCGACGTCGTGATGCGCGGCATGCAGGGGCTCACCATGGCCTGCGCGCGCTGCCACGACCATAAGTTCGACCCGCTCCCCACGACCGACTACTACTCGCTCCACGCGATCTTCAATTCCTCCGAGGAGCCGAAGGACAAGCCGTTGCTCAAGCCGTTCACGGCGACGAAGGAGACCGAGGAGTTCGAGGCCGAGCTCGCGCGCCTGCAGAAGAAGGGCGCGGATTTCGTGACCTCCCGCCGCGAGGGCTCCTTCAGCGCGACCAAGACGGCCGCCTACCTGTCCCTGCTGCGGCGTTCCCTCGCCGACCCGAAGTTGAACGCGGACCAGGAAGCGAAACGCCTGGCCCTCTACCCCGCCGTGCTGAGCGGCTGGAAGAAGGTCCTCCAACCCCGGCTCCAGCCGACCGACCCGCTGCTGGGCCTGTGGGCGCGCCTGGCCGCCACGCCGGATGACCAGTTCGCCACCGCGCTCGCCGCCCAGCTGCTGGCGAAATCGGACCTGCGGGTGGACCCCTTGCTCCGCGCGGAGCTGACGAAGACGATGCCGAGGAAGTTCGACGACCTGGCCGCGGCCTACGCCAACGTGCTCGCCGCCGCGCGCGGCCAAGCAGCGGATCCGGCTCGCCAACCGTGGGCCGCGCTCATCGACGCGCCGAACGGACCGACCAGCCCGACGGCCGAATCCTTGATCGGGTCCTACGTGACCGCCGACGCCCAGGGCTACCGCAAGCTGGTCCGCGAGGCGGAGGCGTTCAAGGCGACGAACCCGAAGAGCCCGCCGCGCGCGATGGTGATGGTCGACAAGGCCAAGCCGGTGAACGGCACGGTCTTCCTGCGCGGCAACCCGGGCCGCCCGGGCAAGACGGTGCCCCGCCAATACCTCGAGCTGCTCGCGGACGGTCCCCGCCGGCCTTTCACGGACGGCAGCGGTCGCCGCGAGCTGGCCGAGGCCATCGCGAGCCCGGCCAACCCGCTCACGGCCCGCGTGATGGTGAACCGCGTGTGGAACCAGGTCTTCGGCCAACCGCTCGTCGAGACCCCGAGCGACTTCGGCGTCCGCACCGCGCCACCGCGGAACCCGGCCTTGCTGGAGCACCTCTCGGCGCGCTTCGTGGCCGATGGCTGGTCCGTGAAACGGCTAATTCGCTCGATGGTGCTTTCGGCCACCTTCCGCCAGTCCTCCGCGCTCAACGAGGCCGGGCTGGCCAAGGACCCCGACAACCAGCTCTCCTGGCGGATGAACCGCCGCCGGCTCGATTTCGAGTCGATGCGCGACAGCATGCTGCGCGCGACCGGACGGCTGGAGGGGCCGGCCGCCGGCCAGCCGTTCGACCTCATCGCCGACTTCACCGCGCCCCGCCGCACGGTCTTCGGCTTCATCGACCGCCAGAATCTCCCGGCGGTGTTCCGCACCTTCGATTTCGCGAACCCGGATTACCACGTGGCCAAGCGCAACCAGACGACCACGCCGCAGCAGGCGCTCTGGATGATCAACCACCCGTTCGGACGCACCCTGTCCGATGAACTCGCGACCCGCACGGCGACCATCGCCGACGTCTCGGCCCGCGTGCAGGCCTTGTACCGGGCGACCTTGGGCCGCGCGGCCACGACGGCCGAGGTGACCCTCGCGACCGACTTCGTGCGCGACTTCGGGGCGAGCCCGCCCCCGGCCGGCTGGAAGAACGGGATCGGCGGCTGGGACGCCGCCCGGAAGACCGTCCAGTTCACCGAGATGAAGACCCGCGTCGACGACCGCATCGCGCCGCAGGCGAAGATCCCGGACCCGGTCAACGGCTTCGCCTTCCTCACCGCCAAGGGCGGCCACCCCGGGAGCGACGCGCAACACGCCGTGATCCGCCGCTGGCAGGCGGGCGCGACCGCGGCGGCGCGCATCGAAGGCGAGCTGAAGGTCCCCAGCAAGGCCAGCCAAGGCGTGCGCGCCCGGATCGTCAGCGACCGGCGCGGCCTGCTCGGCGAGTGGATCGTGAAAGGCGGCGAGGCCACCGCGGTCACCCTCGCCTCCGTCGACCTGGTCGCGGGCGAGGTCCTGGATTTCATCCTGGACGACCTGAACGGCGCCAACAGCGACGGGTTCGCGTGGTCGCCGACGATCAAGGACGCGAAGTCCGGCGAGACCATCGCCGCGGCCGCCGCGGGCTTCGGCAAGACCACGAGCCCGCAATCCGCCTGGTCCGCCCTGGCCCAGGTCCTCCTCGAATCCAACGAGTTCAACTTCGTCGACTGATGACCCCCCGCGAACTTCTCCAGAACAGCCGCCGCGATTTCCTCCGGAAATGCGGCATGGGCCTCGGCGCCACCGCGATGGCCTCGATGCTCCAACGCGAGCTGCGCGCGGCCCCGGTCGCCGTCGACCCCCTCCATCCCCTCGCGCCGCGCCGCCCGCCGCTGCCCGCCAAGGCCAAGCACGTCATCCACATCTTCGCCAACGGCGGCGCCTCGCACGTCGACACCTTCGATCGCAAGCCCGCCCTCGACAAATACCACGGCCAGAAGCTGCCCGGCGACTACATCGCGACCGAACGCAAGACCGGCGCGGCCTTCCGCTCGCCGTTCACCTGGAAGCGCTACGGGAAGAGCGGCCTCGAGGTCAGCGAGCTCTTCGCCAAGACCGCCGAGTTCGCCGACGACCTGTGCGTGATCCGCTCGATGAAGGCGGACGTCCCCAACCATGAGCCATCGCTGCTCCTGATGAACTGCGGCGAGGCCCGCCAGGTGCGCCCGTCCTTCGGCTCGTGGGTGACGTACGGCCTGGGCACCGAGAACGAGAACCTGCCCGGCTTCATGACGCTCTGCCCCGGCGGCTACCCGATCCAGGAGACGCAGAACTGGCAGTGCGGCTTCCTCCCCGGCGTCTACCA
>JBEGOO010000005.1:0-7860 GCA_041182045.1 Verrucomicrobiota bacterium | reverse complement strand
TCCTCCGGGCGGCTCTCGACCGGGAGCAGCATGCGGCTCTTGATGTACATCAAGGTCGCGGCCATCACGAAGAAATCCCCGGCGAGCTCGAGGTTGTCCTTCTCCTGGGTGCGCAGGACCTCGAGGTATTGCTGCGTCACCTTCTCGATCGGGATATCAGAGATATCGATCTCGTTCTTGCGGATCAGGAACAGGAGCAGGTCGAGCGGTCCCTCGAACACGTCGAGGCGGATCGGGAGGTCGGACGGCGGCAGGATGCCGTCGGCCGGGATGGCGGGGGGGGCGGAGGTGTCGTCCTGCACGGTCAGAACTTGAACAAACGGGCCCGCAGGTGGAAGCCCAATGAGCTGTCCCCGCGGTCCGAGACGCGTTTTTGGAAGCTATACTCCATTTCCCACGATTTCCCCACTTTCTGGATGACCCCCAGGCTCTCGTAGTTCGACTGGCCGGTCAGGGCGTCGTAATTCACGAGGGTGAAGCCGGTGTAGACCGAGTTCAGCACGATCTCCCCGCGGAGCCAGAGCTGGCGGGCGGGGACGTCCTGGCGCAGGTCGACCCAGCTCAGGGAGGCGTTCCAGAAATCCCCGGAATTGAAGGAGATGGACTGGATCGACTCCCGGGCGGGCCCGCCGCCGTTGGGCAGGATCATGAACGAATCCAAGGTGACCCAGGGGGCGGGCGTCAGGCGGAGGTGCGCGGTCAGGTCCGAACGTCCGTTCACCGCGTCCTCGGGCGAACCTTGGCGCCAGTCGGTGAAGACATCGGCCCGGAGCAGTTCGCGGGTGCCTTGGACGGAGTCGCGGGTCTCGAGGCTGTTGCGGAGGCCGAAGCGGACGGACTGGGTCGCCGTCGTCGTGGCCGCGTCGGGCCGATCGGCGAGGTCGAGTTCCTCGAGCACGCTCGCGGAACCGATGCGGTCCGATTTCGGCAACGTGCCGAAGGCGCGATCCGCGCCCGGCATCGCGCGGTACTGGAGGAGCGGGCGGACGTTGTGCCGCAGGCCGTCGATGCCCCACTTGTTCGCGACGAGGTTCCAGGAACCGGTGGCGAGGCCTTCGAGGTCGAAGCCGGCCTGGCCGATCGCCTTGGTCGCGGTCCCGGCGCCGTTCAGCGCGGAGGTCCAACCCGTCGCGCGGACGCCCGCGACCGGGGTCAACACCGCCCAATCGGTCAGCGCCCAGGGGTAGGTCAGTCCGTAGTAGGCGTCGACGCGGCCGGTGGACCACGCGTCCGTGGTGCCCGTGGCGGCGAGGTAGTCGGCGCCCGTGAGCGCGGCGGAGGGGCGCTCGCTCAGGTAGGCGAAGGTCAGGAAACTGCGTTGCCGGAAGCCGGCGCCGCCCAGCGCCGTGGAGGGCAGGTCGTAACGGAGCTCCGGCAGGCGTTGGACCACGTCCTGGTAATCGTCGGCCTTGGCGTTCAGGCTGGCGGTGGCGAAGCCGCCACCGAGCGGGGCCGAGACCTCGAGCGTGGCCTCGGGCGTCACCAGTCGGCCGAGGAGGTTGGGCCGGAAGTCGCGGATGAAATCCGGGTCGGTCTCGCCGAAGAGCCGTCCGGCCACCTCGACCCCGTCGGTGGAGCGACCGGTGAGCTCGCCGCTGATGAAGGCGCGTTCGCGGTCCGGGGTGCGGCCGAACCCGTCGACCAGCAGGTCGCCGGCGTCATGGATGTAGGCGGACTGCAATCGGGCCTTCCAGATCGTGCCGGCTCCGGCCGCCTTGCTGTTGTCGTAACGGAGCGCCGGACCGAAGAGCAGGCCGGATTTGGCGTAGTAGTCCAGCAGGCCCCCGACCCAGAAGGACGGCGTCTGCCGCGCCAGCGCCGTGCTGCGGAAATAGAAACCCTTGTTGGCCGAGCTGCCCATGCCGAGCCAAAGCTCGTAGGGGATGTCGCGGTAACCCTGCTGGCCGTAGTAGGGCAGGTAGAAGAAAGGCGTGGCGCCCAAGGTCGGCGTCACGTGGCGCATCGCCAGCCAGTCGTCCTTCTGCGTGTAGGCGATCTCGTCGATCGCCAGGCTGAGGGAGAGCGCCTCGGGTTCGTTGCGCCACATGCGCACGCCGCGCATCGTCTTGTCGCCGCGGACCATCTTGAACTCCTCCGCGGTGAAGTAGGTCGGGCTGCGGCCGAAGCGGACCTGCCGGGCGACGATGGTGTCGTTCTTGGGATCCAGCGAGGCATGCTCGCCGAGGATCCGGAGGTTCGCCGTCGCGTAGACGAAATGGCCTTCCGCGGTGATCAGGCCGGTGCGTTGGTCGATCTTGATGCGGTCGGCGGAAAGGGTCGCGCCGTTGACCTCCACCATCCCCTGCACCGCGACGAGCACCTTGCCGCCGTCCTCGGAATAGAAGCTTTCGCCGTCGATGTTGGGCATCGTCTTCGCGGCCTTCGCGAGGCCGGCGGCGGGCGCGGCGGGCTCGGCGGCGGTCGCGACGGCGAAGCCGACGCTGGCGGCGAGGATCAGGAAACGGCGGCCGGGCATCGTCCCCAGATTTGTCGCCCCCGCCTCGTCCTCAAGGTTTTTCGGGCAATGAGCGCTTGCCGAGGCTCGATGGCCGTGGATTGTCGACCTATGCGCCTGAGTCCCGCCGAGTTGACCGCCCTGGTGGACGCGACGGAGACCTGCCCGCATCGGTTTCTCGGCCTGCACCCCTTGGGCGACGGGGGGTGCGTGGTCCGTTGCCTCCTGCCGGGCGCCCTGTCCGTCGAGGTCGTCGAGGCCGGCGCATCGAAGTCCCCCTTTGCCATGGAACGCCTCCATGCCGTCGGGCTCTTCGAGCGGGTGATTGCCGGGCGGACCTCGCTGCCTTACCGGCTCCGCGCGACCTACGCCGACGGGGTCGTGCGCGACCTCGAGGACCCGTACCGTTTCCTGCCCACGATCTCGGAGGATGACCTCTTCCTCCTGGGCAAGGGCGACGACCATCGCGTCCACCATAAGCTCGGTGCGCATCTCCGGACCATCGACGGCGTCGCGGGCGTCTCCTTCGCGGTCTGGGCGCCCTCCGCCCGCCGCGTCTCAGTCGTGGGCGACTTCAACTATTGGAACGGCCGCGCCCATCCCATGCGTTCGCTCGGCGCCTCGGGGATCTGGGAGCTTTTCATCCCGGGGCTGGCCGCCGGCGCCCGCTACAAGTTCGAGCTCGTCGGCCCGCACGACCGGACGCCGTTCCTGAAGACCGACCCTTACGGTCTCCATTTCGAGCCTTCGCCCAACCACGCCGCCATCGTCTGCGACCTCTCCGGTTTCGTCTGGCAGGACGCGGCCTGGATGGAGTCCCGCCGCCGGCAGGACCTGCGTTCCCGGCCGATGTCCGTCTACGAGGTCCATCTGGCCTCCTGGCGGCGCGTGCCGGAGGAGGGTGGGCGCGTCCTCGGTTACCGGGAGCTCGGCGAGCAATTGGCCGCCTACTGCGGGAAACTCGGTTTCACCCACGTCGAGCTGATGCCGCCGTCGGAGCACCCGTTCGACGGCTCCTGGGGCTATCAGGTCACCGGCTTCTACGCGCCGACGCACCGTTTCGGCTCGCCCCTCGATTTCATGACGATGGTCGACGCCCTCCACCGGGCGGGCGTCGGCGTGATCGTCGATTGGGTCCCCGCCCACTTCCCGCGCGACTTCTTCGCGCTCGCGCGCTTCGACGGCACGCACCTCTACGAGCACGCGGACCCGCGGCTCGGCGAGCATCAGGATTGGGGGACCTTGATCTTCAACTACGGGCGCCACGAGGTCCGCGGCTTCCTGGTCGGCTCGGCCTTGTCGTGGCTCGAGCGTTTCCATGTCGACGGCCTGCGCGTGGACGCCGTGGCGTCGATGCTCTACCTCGACTATTCCCGGAAGGCCGGGGAATGGATCCCGAACCGCCACGGCGGCCGCGAGAACATCGAGGCGATCGAGTTCCTCAAGCAGGTCAACTCCCTGGTGCATCTCTACCACCCGGGCGTCGTGACGATCGCGGAGGAGTCGACCTCCTTCCCCGGGGTCACGAAGCCCGTCCCCGAGGGCGGGCTCGGCTTCGACTTCAAGTGGAACATGGGCTGGATGCACGACAGCCTGGATTACTTCAAGCAGGACCCGCTCTTCCGGAAGTTCCATCACGACAAGCTCACGTTCGGCATGCTGTACCAGTGGTCGGAGGCTTTCGTGCAGGCCTTCTCCCATGACGAGGTCGTGCACGGAAAAGGGTCGCTGATCGGCAAGATGTCCGGCGGGGACGACGCGACCAAGGCCGCGCACCTGCGTTGTCTCCTGGCGTTGCAGTGGGTCTGGCCGGGTAAGAAGACCCTCTTCATGGGCTGCGAGTTCGGCCAGTTCGCCGAATGGAAGTACGACGCCTCCCTCGATTGGCATCTCTTGGAGCACCCGTTGCACGCTGGCCTGCAGCGCCTGGTGGCCGACCTTAACCGCCTGTACGTCGGCGACGCGGCCCTCGCCGAGCATGAGCTTCGTCCGGAGAGTTTCCGCTGGCTGGTGACCGACGACGGCGCGCAGAGCGTGCTCGCGTTCGAGCGTCCGGGCCGGGACCGTGCCTGGACCGTCGCCGGTAACTTCACGCCGGTCGAGCGGACCTATCGGCTCGGCGTGCCCACGCCCGGACGCTGGGAAGAGGCCCTCAACACCGACTCGAAGCACTACGCCGGCCATGGGCTGGGCAATCTGGGCGGGGTCGAGGCGGAACGCATCCCTTGCCACGGCCATCCTTATTCCATCGAGGTGCGCCTGCCCGGGTCCTCCGTGGTCGTCTTCCGCCAACGCCGCTGAACCATGCCTCGTTCCGACCTTTTCCGCGCGCACGTGGCCGCCGATCCGGCGAACCCGCTCTTCCGTTTCTCCCTGGGCCAGGAACTGCTCAAGGAAGGCGCGGCGGCCGAGGCCCGCGAGCACCTGCGACGGGCCGCGGACGCGAAGGCGGATTGGATGATGCCGCGGATCCTGCTCGGCAAGGCCTGCCTCGCCGCGGGCGATCGCGCGGCGGCGGAGGCGGCCTGGACGGACGCGCTCGCGCTCGCCGTGGCGCAGGGCCACGAGGAACCTGAGGCCGAGCTCCGCGCCTTGCTGGGGCGCGCGTAAGCCTTACTCCACGCGCTCCAGGGTCACGCGGCGCAGGTCCATCACGGCCGCACCCTGCTTCCGCAGCGGCCGGACCGTCAGCGTGTTCTCGCCGGCGGTCAGCGCGAGCACGCCGACCTCGCGCGGGATGAAGCGTTGGAAGTGCCCGGTCTCCTCCACGGTGAACTCGGCCTTCGCCGCGCCGACCTCGAGCGCGACGAGCGAGCCGCCGCTGCCCTTGCCGCAACCTTGCAGGACGCTCACGCGATACTTGCCGGGTTGAGCGACCGCGAAGGTCCAGGAAGCCGTGTCGGCGGGGTCGACCCAGTAGCCGAGCGTGTCCTTCTGGGGCGGGTCCTCGTAACGCAGTTTCTTCGCCTGCACCTTCGCGTCGCGGGCCTCGAGGAAGATCAAGGCGTTCGGGCCCGCGGGGGTGGCGTCGTCCATCGCCTGCCGCCAGGCGGCCATGAGCGGGCGCATCGCCGCGGAAGTCGGGAGCGGCGCGACCCGGGAGGCGTCGAACTTCACGAAGCAGGCCTCCCAGCGGGCGCGGTCGAAGCCCGGGTTGGCGTGGGTCGGGGCCGCGCCGACGGAACGACGCCAGGCCTCGAGCTTGCCGCGCAGCGCCGCGACGCGGGCCGGCTCGCGCGCGGCGAGGTCGGTGGTCTCGCCCGGGTCCTTGGCGAGGTTGTAGAGTTCCAGGGAGCCGTCCTCGTACTGTTCGATGAGTTTCCAGTCGCCTTCGCGGATGGCTCCGGCGGGCCGGCCGCCTTGGTTCATATAATGCGGCTGGTGCCACGTCAGCACGCGCGGTTTCGCGTCGCCGGCCGGCTTGCTGTCGCGGAGCCGCGACGAGAGGTCCTGGAAATCGAGGGTCCGCGGGGCGGGCGCCTTGGCCAAGGCGCAGATCGTCGGGCAGAGGTCGCCGAGCACGACCGGTTCCGCGCTCTCGCGCACCGCGAACCGGCCGGGGAAACGGATGATCAAAGGCGTGCGCAGGCCGCCTTCGTAGAGGAAACCTTTGCCGGCGCGCGCCGGGGTGTTGAAGGTCGGCGGGGTCTCCTTGAGCTCGGAGATATGCACGCCGCCGTTGTCCGACGCGAAGATCACGACGGTGTTCTGCGCGAGACCTTGGTCCTCCAAGGCCTTCAGCACGCGGCCGACCGCGGCGTCGAGCGATTCGACCAAGGCGGCGTAGGTCGGGTGGAAAGCCTGCGCGTTGGCCGCGACGCCAGCGGCCGGCGCCGCGAGCGGGAGGTGCGGGTTGTCGAACGCGACGTAGAGCAGGAAGGGCTTGGCCTTGTTCCGCTCGATGAACTTCACGGCCGCATCGGCTTGCCCCAGCTCGCCCTTGCCGCCTTGGGGCGATTCGGCGCCGGGGTTCGGCTTGCCGGCGAAGTAATCGTCGAACCCGTGGTCCGTCGGTTGGTGCCCTTTGCCGCCGAGGTGCCACTTGCCGACGGCGCCGGTGGCGTAGCCCTGCGCTTTGAGGAGCTGGGCGATCGTCTCGACGCCGGCCGGTAGGTTGGCGTTCAGCGCGCCGCCCAACAGGCGGTGGGAGGCGCGGTCGGCGCGTCCCGGGAGGAACGTCGTGATCTTGAGCCGGGCCGGGCTCTGGCCGGTCAACAGCGCCGCGCGGGAGGCGGAGCAGACCGAGGCCGCCGTGTAGGCTTGGGTGAAGCGGACGCCTTCCGCGGCGAGTTTGTCCAGGTTGGGCGTGCGCTGGTCCTTGCGGCCGTAGCAACCGAGGTCGTTGATCCCCAGGTCGTCGGCCAACAGGATCACGAAGTTCGGCGGAGTCTCGGCGGCGCGGAGCGAGGGGAGGCAGGCCAGCGCGGCGAGCAGCAGACCGAGGAAGGGGCGGGGCATGCCTCTGGTTTAGCTTTCCGCTGGATTGTGCAAAGGGCAAAACCCGCTAGGTTGCCGGCATGGACCTGTCTGGACTCAAGCTGGGGTTGGCCTGCGTGGACTCCGCCATGGCGGGCGTGTCCTGGTTGATCCTGCTCTGCACCTATCCCGACTTCGCGCATTGGCGGGCCGAGGGTTTCGCCGCGGCGCATGCAGCCTATACCCGCCGGGTCGGTTGGATCGTCGGTCCGCTCCTCCTCGCCCAGTTGGCCGGGCATGCCTGGGATGGGGTGCGTCGCGGCGATCTCACCGGTCTGGCCTTCGTCGCCGTGGCTTGGGCGCTGACCGGCCTCTGGTCCGTCCCTTGTCATCGCCGCCTGCAGGGCGAAGGCCCGGCTTCGCCGGCGCTGGGTGGCTTGGTCCGTTCGCACGCTTGGCGGACGGCGGTGTGGACGCTCCTGTCGGTTCGGTCGGTTTGGCAGGCCGCGGGTTGACAGTCGGGGCGGCTGCCTCGACGCTCAACAGTGATGAGGACAGCCGAACCGAACCAAGCCCGCCAAGCCTCACGCCTGGGCGCGTTCCGGCGCTTCCTCGGCTTCGTCGGCCCGGGTTTCCTGGTCTCGGTCGGCTACATGGACCCGGGCAACTGGGCCACCGATCTCGCGGGGGGCTCCCAGTTCGGCTACGCGCTCCTCTGGGTCATCCTGCTGTCGAACCTGATGGCGATCCTGTTCCAGCATCTCTGCGTGCGCCTGAACGTCGGCACGGGCCTGGACCTCGCCCAGGCCTGCCGGGCCCGTTATTCGCCCGGCGTCGCGAAGTTCCTCTGGGCCTCGGCGCAGGTGGGGATCGTCGCGTGCGCCCTCGCCGAGCTCCTC
The DNA here is from genome assembly GCA_041182045.1 of Verrucomicrobiota bacterium. GTDB lineage: Bacteria > Verrucomicrobiota > Verrucomicrobiia > Opitutales > UBA953 > UBA953. The sequence continues at coordinate 90 of JBEGOO010000005.1, read as the reverse complement.
GGGGCGGCCATCGCGTTGCAGATCCTCGTCGGGATCCCGCTGTTCTTCGGCGCCATCATCACCGCGCTCGACGTGCTGGTGCTGCTCGCG
>JBEGOO010000004.1:0-4013 GCA_041182045.1 Verrucomicrobiota bacterium | reverse complement strand
GTGGCACCGCCGGGTAGCTAAGCATGGAACGGATAAGCGCTGAAAGCATCTAAGCGCCAAGCCTTTCCCAAGATAAGATCTCCCTATAGAACCCAGGTAGACCACCTGGTTGATAGGTCGCAGATGTAAGCGTAGCGATATGTTGAGTCTAGCGATACTAATGTTCGATTGATCTGCAATTGGCTTCTTAGCCGTCTCGAAGGACGTCTAGGCCGATAGCATTATAGATATAGTAATTCAAATTATGCGCAAACTGTCTAAATTTTCCCTATGACGGTAGCTCGCCCCTGGCGAAAACCATCTCATGATCACCCATCAACGAGAGCTACCCGAGGACACATTCTGGTGATCATGGGCGCATGGAAACACTCGTTCCCTTCCCGAACACGATAGTTAAGCATGCAGCCGCCGATGGTAGTGCAGCCACGCTGCTGTGCGAGAGTAGGTCATCGCCAGGTTCACGGACCCCGGTCTCCGCAAGGAGGCCGGGGTCCCCTCATTTACGGACCTTGCGGTCGAGCCCGCCCCCGGCCCCATCGTCGCCGTGCCTCAGGCGAGGCCCGCGGCCCGACGGGCGGTGGCGTGCACGGCGATGTCGTGCGCGGCGTCCCACCTGGGGCGCTCCCCGCGGATCATGCGGGCGAAGGCGCGGAACTCCTCGTCGTAGCGACCGCCGTTGCCCGCGAGCGCGAGCGCTTGCTCGCCGGGCGGGAGGCCCGCGGGCGGCGCGTCGAAGCGGTGGCGCAGCCGGCGGGACTCCAAGGGGTCGAGCTGGATCCAGCCGTTCGTGCCCTCCACGCGCAGGTAGCGCCGGGCCGTCGGGTCCGCGTGGTCGCACGTGATTCGGGCGACGGCGTTCGCGTAGCGGAACTCCGCGCTCTGCCGGTCGGGCAGGGCGTCCGCTCCCGTCCGTTCGGCTTCCGGCGCGATCCGCAACGGCTCGCCGAGGAGGTCGACGACCACATCCACGAGATGGCAGCCGAGCTCCAGCATCCCGTGTCCGGGATAGGTCAGCAGCTGCCGGCGCAACGCCGCGTCGGCCTGCTTGTTCATGGTCGCCTCGACGCGTCGGAGCTCGCCTAGCCAACCGGCGCGCACCGCTTGCCGGACCCAGGCGACGCCCGGGTTGTGGCGCAGCATGTAGCCCATCTGGAAGGCGAGTCCCCGCCGTGCGGCCTCGAGCCGGAGCGCCTTGAAGGCCGCGTGGTCGTCGCCTCCCGGCTTGTCGAGGTGGACGTGCTTGCCGGCCTGGAGCGCGCGCCAGGCGGTCGGGGTGGCGGCCGCCAGGTCGGTTTCGATGACCACCGCGCGGACGGCGGGGTCGGCGAGGAGCTCCGCCTCGTCGCGCCAGCGGGCGTCCCTGAAGTCCTTGCCGGCCGCGAGTCCGGCCCGCCGCCGCGGGTCGGACTCGGCCACGCCCGTCTGCAGGAAGTCCTCGCCCAGACCGCGGACCGCCGCGTATTTGCCCGCCGCGTGGGCGTGGGTCGTGCCGAGCTGGCCGACGGTGATCCGAGCCGGCCGTTCATCCGCGGCGAGCAGGCGCCAGGCCGGAAGGAGCGCCGTCGCCTGCAGGAAACGTCGCCGCCGCATGGCTCAGCCCCGGGCGGAGAGCTCGCCGAGCGTCAGGCGCGAATCCGGCGTCCCCATCAGGGCTTGCTCGATCGCCGCCAGCTCGCGGGCCGCGGGGTCGGAGCGGAGGTCGGGCTCGCCGCTGCGGTTGACCGTGTGCAGGTCGACCAGGGACCAGAGCTCGCCGACGGTCATCTTCTCGATCGGCCGGGCGGGCTTGTGCCCGCCGGTGCGGCTCTCGCTCGCGAGGAGGTTCGCGTCGCGGAGCATCAGCAGGCAGTCCTCGGTGACCATCGCCGGCACGCGCGCCGACTCGGCGATGTCCTCGGCCGTCGGCCCCGGCCGGCCGCTCGTGTAGCGGCGCAGGGTCTCGGCCACGCAGATGAAGGCGAGGGTGCGCCGGGCGCGGTGGCTGAGGCCTTCCCAGGCCTTGTGCCGGGCCAGCGCGCGGCGGTTCTGGTAGGCGTAGGCGATCTGGCCGCCGAGCAGGATGAAGAGCCAGGTCAGGTACATCCCGAACATCAGCACCAGCACGATGCTGAGGTCGCCGTAGAGGCTCTGGAATTGCGTCACCTTGCCGACGTAGAGCGCGGCGAGGGCGTGGTTCAGCACGATGAGCAGCGCGACGGCGAGCCCGCCGACGAACGCGGCGCTCCAGCGGACGCGCACGTTCGGCATCATCCGGTTGAAGGCGGCGAAGGCGCACGCCATGAGCCCGATGGAGAGGATGAACGGCCCGCCGCCTCCGATGAACGCGACCAGCGCGGCGCCGCCCGGCAGCTGCGACAGGTGGCCCGAGAGCCACGACGCCCCTTGGCCCACGGCGCCGGCGAGCGAGGCCGCGGACAGCATCGTCAGGGTCGTCGCGCCGACGAGGAAGAAGAGCACGAGGAAGAGCAGGTAGTTCGCGAACCGGTCCCGCCAGCTGCGGCCGAACCGCACGCCCCAGATGCCGTTCAGCGCGTCCTCGACGCGGCTCAGCATCAGCACGGCGAAGGCGAGGATCAGGACGAGCCCGATGACGCCCGCCTGGCCGCTCGCGGCGTTCGCGAGGAGCCGGTCGACCATCTGGTCGAGGTTGGTGTTGATCTCGCGCAGCGTGGCCTGGTGGCCAGGCGTGGACGCCTGCGCGATCGTCTGCGGCGCGACGTACTCGATCGCCGCGACGATGGCGCGCTTCGCCGGGTTGTCGCCCTGCTCGGTGGTGCGCGAGAGGATGTAGCCCGAGATCGTGAGCGCGAGCGCGAGCAGCGGGCCGAGCGACATCAGCGTGTAGTAGGTGAGCGCCGCGGCCTGTTGCGGCAGGTGGTTGTCGCGGACGCCGTGCCCGCAAGTCACGAGCACGCGCCACGCGGCCTGGAGCCCGCCGCGCCAGCCGCGGCGCGCGAGCGCGTCGGGCGTCCAGCTCGCGGCGAGGAGGGAAGGGGAGGCCGGGGTCGGCGCGGGGTCCGTGCTCATGGGCCCAAGGTGACGAAAACGACCCTCGCCGCAATCCCGGCCCTTCCGTCCGGGCTCCGGACCGTGAGCAAGACCAATAACCCACGTTTGCGCCCGCGGCAGATGGGGGTTTTCTGGGTTTCCTGTCGCCTAGGGTCTATAACTCATCAAAAAACCGTTAAAAACCACCCCTGTGAATAAAGTCCGTTTTCCAAGTGCCCACAGGACAGTGGTTTGCGTATGAACACTAGATGTAGCGGAGATTTTCATTTGCAGGCCCTACATCTAGTAGTATCTCCCAGATATACCACTTCACAAGGCCCCCTCACCGGCGCCTGATCCACCCTTTTCCCACCTCTCCAGTCCATGGAAACCATCACCATCAAAGTCGGCCCCAAGTCCTTCGTCCTCGACAAGACGAAGGCCGAGGAAGCCTTCGCCAACAAGCGCGTCATCAACGGTCGGGACACGATGTTCTTCAACATCCTGCCGCTCAAGTACCAGTGGGCCTACGACCTCTACAAGACGATGAAGAACAACCATTGGGAGCCCGAGGACATCCCGATGCAGAAGGACTGCGAGCAGTGGCGCGACCAGACCGGCCAGATCAGCGAGATCGACCGCTGGATCGTCAAGATGGCCATCGGTTATTTCTCCGCCGCCGAAGGCATCGTCGGCGACAACATCATCCACGTCGTCCGCGAGGTCGTCACCGCGCCCGAGCTCAAGCTCGTCCTCGGTCGCCACGCCCACGAGGAGAACATCCACGCCGACTCCCTGGTCTACATGATCTCCTCGCTCGGCATCAACCCGCACGAGTGCGAGGCCATGTTCGAGGACATCCCGACGATCGCCAAGAAGGCCGCCTTCGTCGTCAACAACTCCCGCGCGCTGCGCCGCAAGCTCGACCTCACCAAGCTCGAGGACAAGCAGGCCCTCGCCCACAACATCTTCCTCTTCGGCCAGTGCATGGAAGGCACCCAGTTCTACGGCCTCTTCGGCATGGT
>JBEGOO010000003.1:0-3636 GCA_041182045.1 Verrucomicrobiota bacterium | reverse complement strand
CGGCCATGCCGCTGGCCGAGGCCATGGCCCGGACCGCGGAACTGCTGAACGCGACGCTCCGCGCGCACGGCGCGGAACTGCGCGCCCTACCTCGCGGCTAGGCGAAGATCGGCGCGGGCTTCCCCTTGCCGTCGATGGTCGCGTAGAACGGCCGGCCCTCGATGTCGAAGGCCTTGCGCGGACTGATCCCCATCGCCGTGAAGATCGTCGCGTGGACATCCTCGACCGGCAGCGGGTCCTTGATCGCCACCAGCGGACGCTCGTCGGCCGTGGCGCCGAAGACGTGGCCCTTCCGCACGCCGCCGCCGAACATCACCACGCTGGTGCCGCCGGTGAAGTGGCGGTGCAGGCCGTAGTGGTCGGGGTTCTCGATGGTGGTGCCCTTGTGGAAGGACTGGTCGCCGGCCTTGGAACCCGGGCGGCCCTCGATCATGGCGTCGCGGCTGAACTCGCTCGCGACCACGAACAACGTGCGGTCGAGCAGGCCGCGCGCCTCGAGGTCGCGGATGAGCTGGGCCACCGGCGCGTCGATCGTGCGATGCATCTCCTCGACCATCTTGTGGCCCTTGCCGTGCGTGTCCCAGTTGAAGAACGGCACGTATTCCGTGGTGACCTCGACGAACCGGGCGCCGTTCTCCACGAGCCGGCGGGCGAGCTGGCAACCCCGGCCGAAGCGGGTCGCGCCGTAGGCCTGCTGCGCCTCCTTCGGCTCCAGGGAAAGGTCGAACGCCGCCCGCTCCTTCGCGCTCAGGAGGCGGTAGGCGTTGTCCATCGAGCGCAGCATGGACTGCTGCTGGAAGTCGCCCATCCGGTCGCGGTCGGGGCTGGCGTCGACCAGGCGGCGGAACTCGCGGTCGCGGTTGACGAAGCGACCGGGATCCATGCCCTTCGGCGGACGCACCGCCGTGGCCGCGTCGTCCGGGAACGGCAGGTTCATCGGGCCGTGCTCGCCGCCGAAGAAACCCGCGGTCGTGAAGGCCTTGAGCTCCTCGCTCTCGCCGACGCCCTCGAGGCGCTGGCCGATGTTGATGAAGGCCGGCATCACGGGGTTCCGCGGGCCGAGCACGCGCGACATCCACGAACCGAGGTGGGGGCAGGCGACGGTCTGCGGGGGCACGTAACCGGTGTGCCAATGGAACTGGTGGCGCGAGTGCAGGATGCTGCCGAGGTCGGGCTGGACGGCCGAGCGGATGAGCGTCGCGCGGTCCATGACCGAGGCGATCTGCTCCAAGCCCTGGCAGATCCTCAGACCGTCGACCGCCGTCGGGATCGCCGGGAAGGTGCTCAGCACGCGCTTGTACTCGAGGCCCTTCTCGTAGGGGGCGTAGCGCTTCGGGTCGAAGGTCTCCGGCGCGGCCATGCCACCGGCGAGCCAGATCAGGATGCACGCGTCGGCCTTGGCGACGGGCGCGGGCTCGTCGGCGGCGAGCAGTTTCGGCGCGCCGAGCCCGAGCGTGGCGACGCCGGCCGCGCCGAGGAGGCGGAGGAACTCGCGGCGACGCAGGGCCGCGGGCAGGTCGGGATCGATGGGCAGGTCGTGGGCGGAAGGCATGGCGTCAGCGGATGGTCTGGAATTCGGGAAGCATGAGGACCGCCCAGAGCAGGTCGGCCGCGCCCTGCTCGTCGAGCTTCGGCCCGAGCAGCTCGCGGGCGACGCCGAGCTCGGCGGCGGTGGGTTCCCGGCACAGCGCCGAGAGGTAGAGCCAGCGCGCGAAGGCCTCGGGGGAATCCCAGCGGCGGCGCAGCAGGTTGGCGGAACCGCGGGCGAGCAGGTCGGTCAGCGCGGCCCCGTTGGCGAGGTCGATCGCCTCGAGCGTGCTCAGCTCGTTCGGGCGCATCGACACGATCTGCTCGCGGTTCGGGCGACCCAAGGAACGCTGGAGGAGGTCGGACTTCATCAAGGCGGCCCGCGGCGCCAGCAGCGCCTTGCCGGAGAAGGCGGCGACCTGCTCGGCGAGGCGTTTCTCCGCGACGGCCCAGCCCGCGCCGACGATGGCCGCGACCGGCTTCCAGGTAGCGGTGGCGACGAGCCGGCCCTGGGCGTCGGGCCCGGCGGCCGACCATTGCCAGGTCTTGTCCGTGGCGAGGGCGACCTCCTTGCCGTCGGCGGTCTGCACGTAGGCCTGGAACCAGAGGGCGGCGGCGTTGGGCGCGTTGCCGCCGTTGCGGCCGACGACCACGACGTCGTTGGCGCCCGCGCGGAGGAACGGCGCGAGGTCGAAGGTCTGAGGCGTCTGCCAGTCGTCGCCGGCGCCGACCTTGCGGCCGTTGACCCAGAGCTCGAAGCTGTTGTCGCAGGCGATCGCGCAGGCCGCGCGACGGGGCTCCGCGGCCAAGCTCAGGCCATGGCGGAACGTCCGCGTCTCGCCGACCGCCGGTTGGCGACCCTTCGGCGTGTCGTTGGACCAGATGGGCTGGGCGAGCAACGCGGCCGGGGCCGCGCCTTCCGGGGCGCGCGTCACCCCCGCGTCGATCTTCGCGGGCGCCGTGCCCGTCAGACGCCAGACCGCGTCGACGAACTGCTCCGCGGTCAGGCGCTTCGCGCGCGGCCCGCGGTACACGTAACCCGGCGCGTCGGCCTCGGGCGCGAGCACCTCGGCGCGGGACTGGTACGCCTCGGAGGTCGCGATGAAGGCGAGGGTCGCGCGCAGGTCGTAACCGGACTCCCGGAGCTGGTTCGCGAGGACGTCGAGCAGGTCCTGGTTCCAGGGGGCGGACTGCATCGCGTCGACCGGGTGCACGACACCGCGCCCCATCAGCCGCTGCCAGAGCCGGTTGGCCATCGTGCGCTGGAAACGCCCGTTGTCGGGATGGGTCAGCAAAGCGGCGAGCTGCGCCAGCCGTTCGGCCTTCGGCTTCGCGGCGTCGACCTGGCCCAGTTCGGGAAACAACCAGGCGGCGGCCGCCGGCTTGCCCGTCGGGACGTCGCAACGCACCAACTCGAGCGGGCGGTCGGAATAGATCGCGGCGAGCCCGTAGGCGTCCTTCAGCTTCCAGCGGTCGATGAAGCTGTCGTGGCAGGACGCGCACTTCATGTTGATGCCGAGGAACGCCTGCGACACGCTCTGCGAGAACTGCAGCTCCGGCTTCTGGCCCGCGCTGGTGGCCCCGCGCCAGATGATGCCCTTCGCGAACCCGTCGCTTTCCGGGGTCGGCGCGACGAGCTCGCGCGCCATCTGGTCGTAAGGCTTGTTCGTCACCAGCGACCGGTAGAGCCACGGGGTGATCTGGCGGCGGCCGCCGTCGATGTAGCCGGTGCCGGCGTAATCGTTGCGCAGGAGGTCGTTCCAGAACACCATCCAGTGGTCGGCGTAATCGACGTCGCGGGCCAGCAAGGCGCGGACGAGCCGGGCGCGCTTGTCGGGGGCGGGGTCGGCTAGGAAGGCCCGGGTCTCCTCGGGGCCCGGCAGCAGGCCCACGAGATCCAGGGAGGCGCGCCGCAGGAACGTGGCGTCGTCGACGCGGGCCGGGCGCGGCAGCCGGCGTGCCGCCAGCCAGGCGTCGAGGACACGGTCCAGCGGGTGGTTCCGACCCTCCTGGGCCGCGGGCAGGTCGACGACGCGCGGCTTGAGCGGCGGCTCGTACCCCGGCTGTTTGAAGGCGAAGCCCTCGGTCCAGCGGGCACCCTGCCCGCCC
>JBEGOO010000002.1:0-4501 GCA_041182045.1 Verrucomicrobiota bacterium | reverse complement strand
CGGGTCTGCGCGGCGTTGCGCTTGTCCTTCGCCAGCGCGAAGACCGCGGCGACCTTCTTCTCCGGGATGTTGGCCTTGGTCGCGAGCCAGGCGTCGAAGCCCGTCAGCCAGGCCGGGGTCGGCTTGGCCAGGATGGCTTCCGACTCGGCGAGTTTCTTCTGCAGGTCGTCGCGGGTCGCCTTCTGCTCCGGCGACATCACCTCGAGAGTCGGGCGTTCGTCCGCCTTGTCGCTGTCCGCCGATTGGTTGAGGATCGCGTAGGAGCGGAAGTATTCGGTCTGCGTGATCGGGTCGTATTTATGCGTGTGGCACTGGGCGCACGCCATCGTCGTGCCCATCCAGACCGCGTAGGTCGTGTTCACGCGGTCGATCACCGCCGCGACGCGGAACTCCTCGTCGCTCGTGCCGCCCTCGTTCTGGGTCATCGTGTTCCGATGGAACGCCGTGGCGATCAATTGGTCCTGCGTCGGGTTCGGCAGGAGGTCGCCGGCGAGCTGCTCGATCGTGAAGCGGTCGTAGGGCAGGTTGGCGTTGAACGCGCGGATGACCCAGTCGCGGTAGGGCCAGATGCTGCGGCCCGGGTCGCTCGGGTAACCGGCGCTGTCGGCGTAGCGGGCGAGGTCCAGCCAGCCGCGGGCCCAATGCTCGCCGAACGTCGGCTGCGCCAGGTAGTGGTCGACCACCTCGGCCTGCGTCGCGCGGGCGAAGCGCGTCAGTTCGGCCGGGGTCGGCGGCAGGCCGGTCAGGTCGAGCGCCGTGCGACGGATCAGCAAGGCCTGGTCCGCCCGCGGGGCGAACCCGAGCTTCTCGGCCTGGAGCCGTTCCAGCAGGAAGGCGTCGATCGGGTTGGCCTCGCCGTTCGCCGGCACCGCGACCGCGGCGACCGGTTCGTAGGACCAGTGCTTGCCCCAAGGGGCGCCTTGGCGGATCCAAGTCTTGAGCAAGGCCAGCTGCTCCGGCGGGATGGTCTTATGCTGCTTCGGCGGCGGCATCACCTCGTCCGGGTCCTTCGATTCGATGCGTTGGATGAGCGAGCTCAGCTCCGGCTTGCCCGGGACGATCGCGATGTCGCCCTTGCGGTCCGACTTCGCCGAGGCCTCGTCGTCGAGCCGCAGCTTCGCCTTGCGGGCCTTCTCGTCGGGACCGTGGCAGGCGATGCAGTTCTCCGAGAGGATGGGGCGGATCTGCCGGCTGAAGCTGACGGGCTCGGCCGCGGCCAGGGGCAGGGCGAGCAAGGCCAGGAAAGCGGGACACAGGCGCATGACGGGTAGACGGGGTGGGGCTAGGTTTGGTTCCCCTCGACGTTCCGCAATTCCTTTCCGGCGGCTATCCGGCTTGTCGGCCCCCCGGAGGTGGCCTAGATAACCGCGACCCCATGCGCCTCCCCTCGCTTTGCCTGTGCTTCCTGGCCGCCCTCGCGGTGCCCCTGTCCGCCGCCGAGACCGCCCCGGCGCCCCGGGTCCCCGATGGCCTCGTCGTCCTGACCTTCGACGACTCCGTCGCCAGCCATGCGACCTTCGTGGCCCCTTTGCTCAAGAAACACGGTTTCGGCGCCACTTTCTATATCACCGAGGGCTTCGAGTTCCTGCAGGACAAGGAGCACTACCTGACCTGGGCCCAGATCAAGGGGTTGCACGACGCCGGCTTCGAGATCGGCAACCACACCCGCGCGCACAAGGGCGTGAACAGCCAGAAGCCGGCGGAGATCGCGGCCGACCTCGAGCATATCGAGAAGCGATGCGTCGAGCACGGCATCCCGGTGCCGACGACGTTCTCCTACCCGGGCTACGCGACGAGCCCGGCGGCGACGGTGGTGCTCCGCGAGCGGGGCTACCGCTTCGCCCGCGCGGGCGGGGCGCGCGTCTTCGACCCGGCGAAGGACGACCCGCTGACCTTGCCGCAGGCGTTCGACAGCAAGCCCGACGGCACCTTGGCGCAGTTCAAGGCGGCCATCGCCCAGGCGCGCGACGGCAAGGTCGCCGTCATCACGTTCCACGGCGTGCCGGACCTCCGCCACCCGTGGGTCAACACCGACCCCGCCAAGTTCGAGGCCTACCTGGCCGCGCTCAAGGAAGCGGGCTGCCAGGTCATCGCGATGCGCGACCTGGCCCGCTTCCTGCCGCCGGCGAAGTGACCGGGCGGATCAGGCGATCAAGGCCTTGACCACCTTGGTCGGGAGCACGCCGGTGAGCTTCTGGTCGAGGCCCTGGTACTTGTAGGTGAACCGCTCGTGGTCGTAGCCCAGCAGGTGCAGCACCGTCGCGTGGAAATCGCGGATCGGCAGCGGGTCCTTGACGATGTTGTAGCTGAACTCGTCGGTCTCCCCGTAGATCTGTCCGCCCTTGGCGCCGCCGCCGGCCATCCACATCGAGAAGCAACGCGGGTGGTGGTCGCGGCCGTAGTTGTCCTTGGAGAGGCCGCCCTGGCTGTAGATCGTGCGGCCGAACTCGCCGCCCCAGATGATGAGCGTGTCGTCGAACATCCCGCGCTGCTTGAGGTCCTCGATCAGCGCGTGGCAGGGCTGGTCGACGTCCTTGCACTGGCTGGGCATGCGGGCGTTGACGTTGGAGTGGTGGTCCCAGTTGTTGTGGTAGATCTGGACGAAGCGGACCCCGCGCTCGACGAGGCGGCGGGCCATGAGGACGCTGTTCGCGAAGCTGCCGCGCTGGCGGGCGGCCTCGCCGTAGAGCTTGAAGACATGCTCCGGCTCCTTGGTCAGGTCGGTCAGCTCCGGCACGCTGGCCTGCATGCGGAAGGCCATCTCGTACTGCTTGATCCGGGTGTGGGTCTCGGGGTCGCCCACGGCCTCGTAGTTGAGCCGGTTGAGCTGGTTGATCCCGTCGATCGTCTGCTTGCGCAGGTCGTCGGGCACGCCGGGCGGGTTGTTGATGAAGAGGATCGGGTCGCCTTTGCTGCGGAAGGAGACGCCCGCGTGCTCGCCCGGCAGGTAGCCGCTGGACCAGAGCCGGCTGGAGATCGCCTGCTCCTGCTCGCGGTTGGTCGGCGTCGCGATGAGCACGACGAAGGAGGGCAGGTTGTCGTTGGTCGAGCCGAGGCCGTAGGAGGCCCAGGCGCCGAGGCACGGGCGGCCCGTGATCTGGTTGCCCGTCTGCATCGCGCAGATGGCGGGCTCATGGTTGATGGCCTCGGTGTTCAGCGAGCGCATCCAGCAGATGTCGTCGGCGTTCTTCGCGAGGTTCGGGAGAAGCTCGGTGTTCATCCACATCCCGCACTGGCCGGCCGGGCTGAACTTGTACTTGGACGGGGCGATGGGGAAGCGGGCCTGGCCGCTCGTCATGGTCGTCAGGCGCTGGCCGTTGCGGATGCTCGGCGGCAGGTCCTTGTCGAACATCGCCTGCATGCCGGGCTTGTGGTCGAAGAGGTCCATCTGGGACGGGCCTCCGACCATGTGCAGGTAGATGACGCGCTTCGCCTTGGGGAGGTGTTGGGTGCTGACCGCGCCGGGGGCCGCGTGGGCGAGCGATCGGCCCAGCAGGCTGGTGAGCGCGGCGGCCCCGAGGGCGTTGGCGCCCTGGCCGAGGAAGCGGCGGCGGGTCTGCAGGTGGTTCCATTCGCGGAGGATCGACATCGGCTTATTTGTTGAGGACTTCGTCCAGGTTGAGGAGTTGGCTGCAGAGCATGGTCCAGGCGGCCAGCTCGGGTTTCGGCAGCGCGGGGTCGGCGGGCGCGTCGCCCACCTTCAGGAGCGCCTCGGCGTCGGCCGGGTGCCCCGCGTAATGGGCCCGGAGCCGGGCGAGGCTGTCGCGCAGGATGGGCAGCTCGGCGGGCTGCGGGGGGCGGGCGCGCACGCGTTCCATGGCGGCTTGGAGGCGGGTCGCGTCGTCCTTGGAGGCGAGGAGGGTGTGTTGCGCCAGTTGGCGGGCGGCCTCGACGTATTGCGGGTCGTTGAGCGTCACGAGCGCCTGCAGCGGCGTGTTGGTGCGGTCGCGTCGGACGCACGTGACCTCGCGGGCGGGGGCGTTGAAGAGCTCGAGGCTCGCGGGCGGGGCCATGCGCCGCCAGTAGTTGTAGAGCGAGCGGCGGTACAGGTTCTCGCCCTTGTCGGGGCGGTAGACCTGGATGCCCACGCCCACGACCTCCCAGATATTCTCGGGCTGGTAGGGCTTGGTCCCGGGCCCGCCCATGCGCGGCGAGAGGGCGCCGCTCACGGCCAACGCTTGGTCGCGGATCATCTCGGCGTCCATGCGGAAACGCGGGCCGCGGCTGAGCAGGCTGTTGTCGCGGTCCTTCTCGATCTTCTCCGGCGTCTGCAGGGCGGCCTGGCGATAGGTCGCGGAGGTCAGCAAGGAGCGGTAGAATGCCTTCACGTCCCAGCCGGAACGGCGGAACTCCACGGCGAGCCAGTCGAGCAGCTCCGGATGCGTCGGCATCGACCCCATGATGCCGAAGTCCTCTGAAGTCTTGACGAGGCCCTGTCCGAAGACCTCCTGCCACATCCGGTTGACCGTCACGCGGGCGGTGAGGGTGTTCTGTTCGCTGA
>JBEGOO010000001.1:0-9305 GCA_041182045.1 Verrucomicrobiota bacterium | reverse complement strand
TTCGACGGCCTTCTTGATCTTGGCGAAGTTCGGCATCGAGCTCGGGTCGCGCTTGACCTCGGAGTGCACGACGTTGCCGGCCTTGTCGGCCACGAAGACGGAGCGCTTGGCCACGTTGAGGAGGCCGGTCTTCTCGGGGATCACGCGGGTGTCCTTGACCTTGAAGGCCTTGACCGCCACGCGGTTGAAGTCGGAGACGAGGGTGAGGGAGATGCCGGCCTGCTTGGCCCAGGCTTCCTGCGCGAAGGGGGAGTCGACCGAGATGGCGATGACGTCGGCGCCGAGCTTCTTGTACTCGTCGAGGAGGCCGGTGACCTTGCAGAGCTCGTCGGTGCAGACGCCCGTGAAGGCGAGCGGGACGAAGAGGATGACGGTCTTGCCCTTGCCGACGTTGCGGCGCAGGTTGACGTCGACGAGACCGGCGTCGGTCTTCTGCTTCAGCGTGATTTCCGGGAGGGGCTGGCCGAGTTTGAGGGGCATGGGAGGTGGGGTGAGGGTGGAACTCTAAAAAAGGGCATAAAACCGCCCAGAGCAAGGACGGAGGCTTGAAAAGTGCCAAAGAAGGCCACTTTTCCATTCCCAGGCCCTTGGGGACGCCCGGTCGAGGGTCTATTCCCCGAGGTGGGGGGTCAAACCTAGCCGCCGGAACCACTTACGCTGTTTCCGCACCAGCGCCCAGGTGTCTAGGTTGATGCGTTCCGCCAGGCCTTCCAGGGCGACTTCCCGGCCTCCGGCGAGCCAGTCCATGGTCGCCCGATACCCTACGGCCCGAGCGGACGCCAGTTCCGGGTCCAGGTCCAGGGCCAGCAGCTTTTCGGCTTCCTCGATCAAGCCGGTCCGCAGCATCTCGTCGGTCCGGCCGGCGATGCGGGCGCGCAGCTCTTGGTCCGGACGTTCCAATAGTTCGAAAGTCACGGGGTGGTCCGCGAAGGGGCCCCGGCGTTGGAGGAACTCCTCGCGCAGGGTCTCGAGCGGTCGACCCGACGCCATCCGGCGTTCCAAGGCCTTGAGCACGCGGATCGGGTTCCGGGTGTCGAGCCAGGCGGGCAGGGTGGTCGTGCCCTCGAGCTCGCGCAACGCCGTCAGCATCGCCTCCAGTCCGCGGGCCTGGAGGGCGCGCGAAGCCTCGATGACCGCCTCGCCGATCGGTTGTTCGTCGGACACCGGACCGAAGAACGCCGCGAGGTAGAAGCCGCTCCCGCCCGTGACGAGCACGCGTTTGCCGCGGGCGTGGGCGTCGGCGATCGCCGCGCGCGCCATCGCCACGAACTGCACGACCGAGTAGCGCTCCGTCGGCGCCACCAGGTCGAGGCCGTGGTGGCGCACCCGGGCCTGCTGCGCCGCGGTGGGCTTGGCCGACCCGATGTCCATGCCGCGGTAGACGCAGACGGAATCGCAGGACAGGATCTCGGCGTCGTTCCGCTCGGCCCAGACCAGGGCGGCCTCCGTCTTGCCGACCGCGGTCGGGCCGGTCAGGACGTGGATCGCGGGCGCCTCCGCCATGTTCAGCCGACCTTGACGTGGGTGAGCGTCTTGAAGATCAGGAAGCCGACCGGCGCCACCAGCAGCAAGGAATCGACCAGGTCGAGGGCGCCGCCGATCCCGGGGATCGTCGCGCCGGAATCCTTCACGCCGGCCCGGCGCTTCAGGTAGGATTCCACGAGATCGGAGGGGACGCTGAGCAGGGCGAGCGGCAGGGCGTAGAGGGCGGCTTTGCCGAGCGGGATCTCGAGGAGGCCGGCCTGCGTGTAGAGGGCGGCGAGACCGACGCCCACGCCGATGGAGAGGGCGACGCCGCCGAGGCAGCCTTCGAGGCTCTTCGCGGGGCTGATGTTCGGGGCGATCTTGCGCCGGCCGAAGGGCACGCCGAAGACGAGGCCCCCGACGTCGGTGAACTTCGTGACCGCGACGACCCAGAGGGCGATCCACAGGCCGTGGTTGTTGTCCTGGTTCTTCCAGCGGGCGAAATCGACGTAGAAGGCTAGCAGGGCGGGGACGTAAAGCACGCCGAAGGCGGTCGAAAAGCGCAGCACCCAGGTCTGGTTCTCCAGCGGGCGCGCCAGCAGGGTGAGGAGCACGGCCACCCAGGCGAGGGCGAGGTAGTTGAGGAGCGGCGGGATGCCGCTTTCGGAGAGGAAGGCGGCGATCAGGATGACCGCGCCGGCGAGGAGGCCCATGCCGATGCGCGGCTTCGCGCCGGTCCGCTCGAGGATGCGGTAGAGCTCGTACTGCGCGGCGAGGCCCAGCGCCAGGATGACGAGGAAGCCGCCGAGCTGGGCGATGTTGTAGCGGCCGAAGCCGTAGATGACCAGGCCGACCACGAGCCAAAGGCCGAGGGTGCTCAGGGCGCGGTCTTTCATGCGGTCGGGGGGGTGTGGAGCTGCTCCGGGGTCATGCCGAAACGGCGCTCGCGCTTCGCGTATTCCGCGAGGGCGAGCCGGAGCTGGTCCTTGGTAAAGTCGGGCCAATGCACCGAAGCAAATACAATCTCGGCGTAGGCGGATTGCAGCAGCAGGAAGTTGCTCAGGCGATGCTCGCCGGAAGTCCGGATGAGCAGGTCGGGGTCGGGCAGGCCCGCGGTCTGCAGGCGCGACTCGACGGCGGCCCAGTCGACCTGCGCCGGCGTCACGTTCCCGGCGGCGACATCCTCGGCGAGGCGGCGGGCCGCGGCGACGATCTCCTGGCGGGCGCCGTAGTTGAGGGCGACCACCAGCTCGAAGGCCGTGAAATCGCGCGTCTTCGCGATCGCGTCCTCCAGCGGACGGCGCACGAAGTCGGGCATCGCGGCGAGGTCGCCGATCACGCGCAGGCGGACGCGCCGGCGTTCGAGCCGGGCGAGGTGGGCGCGCAGGACCCATTCGCCGAGCTTGAACAGCCCGCTGATCTCCTCCGGCGGGCGCTTCCAGTTCTCGGCCGAGAACGCGAAGACCGTCAGCGTGCCGATGCCGAGGTCGATGCAGTCGTCGACGATCTCGATCAGTCGTTCGGCGCCGCGGCGATGACCCTCCAGCCGGGGCAGCCCGCGGGCGGCGGCCCAGCGGCCGTTGCCGTCCATGATGATCCCCACGTGGCGGGGAAGATCGGCGGGTTTCTGGGGGGCGGCGGAGGACACGGGGTGCGCAGATTGTCCCCTCGGGTCCGTCGCTGGCAACCGCGAATCAGCGACCTTCCGCCCGGGGCTCCTCGGTGGCGATGAGCACGCCCGGGAAGCCGGCGGCGCGCGCGAGCGCGCAGACCTCGACGAACGCCTGCAAGGTGAGGGAGGCGTCGGCTTTGACCAGGATCGGCCGGTCGCGGGCGCCGGTGGCGGCCACGCGGACCAGTTCCTTCTGCAGGCCGGCGCGGTCGATGACGCGGCCGGCGACGACGTAGATCTCCGTGCCGCGGGCCGACACCAAGGTCACGCCCGTCGCCGCGCGGGCGAGGTCGGGTTCCGCGGCGCGCGGGATCTGCGGGCGGCGGCTGAACGCGGCGGCGCGGTCGTCGAAGCCCACGTAGGTGCCGGGGATCAGCGCGAACTGCCCCGCCAGGGTCCAGACGAGGGCCACGGCGACGGCGGCGAGCGCCAACGGCGTGAAGTCTAGCCGTTGGTCGACGGGGCGGACCTTCGCGAGGACTCCGAGGGGCGTGCGCATGGTCAGGCCTTGGGCGCCGCGGCGGGCAGCTCGTGGCGGACGAACGTGACGATCGAATGCGCCGCGATCTCCATCTCGGTCACGATCGAGCGGACGCGGCCGACGAGGAAGTGGTGGGCGAGCGCGCAGACCGCGGCGATGACGAGGCCGAAGCCCGCGGTGGCGAGGGCCGCCTGCGACTGGAGCAGGATGGCGTCGGAGCTCGCGTAGACGCTGCCGTCGCGGAGCGCCGTCACGATGCCGTAGCCGGAGAGCACGGCGCTGGCCAGGCCGAGCAACGGGGCGACGCGGCCGATCGCGGCGATCGAGCCGAGGCGACGTTCCAGGACGGGGAGCTCGAGCAGCGCGGCCTCGGTGGCGGCGGCGCGCATCGCCTCCTCGCCGAGCGCGGAACGCAGCAGGGCGGCCTTGACCACGCGGGGGATCGGCCCCGGCGATTCCTCGCAGGCGGCGAGGGCCTCGAGCGGCCGGCCCGCCAGCAGGTTGTTGCGCACGCCGTCGATGAAGTCCGACGAGAGCACCAGGCCGCGGTGGAGGAACATCGAGCGTTCCACGACGAAGACGAGGACCAGGAAGGCCAGTCCCGACAGCAACCAGGCGAAGGGGCCGGCGTCGAAGGGGAAGGAGAAGGCGCAGAAGGTCATCGGAGCGGTCTTACTTGGGGCGACGGAGGGTCGCAAGTTTGCTTTCGGCGGCGGCCTGGCCGGGCAGGCGGGCCTCGCCCGGCTTGAGCCCGCGGTTCAGCTCGGGGATCAGCTGGTAGGCGGCGGTCGCCTCGGCGACGTTGCCTTCCTTCTCCCAGGTCTGCCCGAGCAGCAGGATCGAGCGCGCCAGCCAGGCTCGCCCCCCGCCGGTGTATTCGGGCAGGATGGCGCCCGGCGTCGCGCGCAGGTTGGCGAGCGAACCCATCAACCGGGCGCGGGCCTCGCGACGCGTCGCGGCGGCGTCGGCGCTGGCCTCGGCGCCGGCGCGCTCCAGCAAGGTCAGCGCCAGTTTGTAATGGGCCTCGGCGGCCGTGTCCGGGTCCTTCGCCCAGACGTCGCACACGCGCTGGTAGGCCGCGGCCGCCAAGGCGACGCGTTGCCGGTCCAGCTGGCCCATCCGGTCGCGGTTGAGCTCGGAGCGGCCCAGCAGGGCGTCCGCGCGGGCCATCTCCGCCTGCGGGCGGGCGGGGTCGGCCGGATGGTCGCGGATCAGCTCGTCGAGCACCTTGACCGCGTTGTCGAAGAGTCCCAGCGCCCGGAGCAGCTCCGCGCGCCGCAAGGTGACGCGCACGATGAGCGGATTGCGCGCGTGCTGTTCGCCGAAGAGCTCGAGGAACTCGACCGCCTCGCGCAGTTTGGCCGCGCCGGCGGAGGGCGCCTGCTGCACGGCCTGCTCCGCGGCCTCGTAGAGACCCAGCGCGGCGAATTCGGCCAGCGCCGGCTTGCCGGCGAAGTCCTTGCCGAGTCGGGCGAAGAGGGCCTGCGCTTCGGCGTGCTTCGCCTGTCCGGCGAGGTGACGCCCTTCCGCGAGGTAGGAGGCCGCGGCGGCGGGGCTCTCCGGCTGGGCTTCGCGCAGTTTGCGGAACTCCTCGCGCCCTTTCGCGGCGTCCTGCCCGAGGTAGGTGCGGGCGCGCAGCAGGGCGACGTGCCCGCGGAGCTCGGGGACGCTTTCCTTCAGTTCGCGGAGGGCGGGGCTGTCCGGCGCCGCGTTGATGCGGTCGAGGCGAAGCCCGATCTCCTCGGCCAGCCGGGCGGCGGCCGCGGTCTGCCCGTTGCCGAGCGCGATGAGCGCCTTGAGCCAGGCGAAGCGCAGGCCGAAGACCGCGTCGTCGGAGGCGCCGGCGATGAACGGGGCCAGCCGCGTGACCAGGCGGTCGGCCTCGTCCGGCTTGAGGGACTTGCGGGCGTCGTCGATGACGTTCCAGGTGTTGCGCCAGGTGACCTCGGCCGCGACGGGGCGGACACCGCGCGCGGACGCCTCGATGAGGCCGGCGGCGCGGTCGCGCAGCGCGGGTTCCGGGCCTTGGCCCAGGACGCTCAGGACGCGTTGATAGCACGCGTCGCCCGCCAGGCGGGCGTCACGGGTCTCGGCCTGCAGCGTCGCGTAGGCTTTCTCCGCCAGCACGAAGTCCCCGGCGAGGAAGAGGCAGTCGGCCGACAGGCGCGCCAAGGCGTCCCGCGCGGCGGTCTCGCCGGTCTGGTCGCGCAGCTGGGTGAGGTAGTTGGCGGCGAGCCGGTAGGAGCCTTCGCCCCAGGCGGCGATCGCCAAGGTGCGGTTGGCCTCGCGGGCCAGCGGGCTCGCGGGCACCTCGCGCAGCAGGTCTTCCGCGGCTTGCCGGGCCTTCTCGCGGTTGCCGGCCAGCGTCATCACCTGCGCGCGCGCGAGGTGGATCGCGTCGAGTACCTTCGCGTCGCGCGGGCAGTCGTAGGCGAAGTCGCCCTGCCGCTTCATCAGGAAATCGTGGACCTCGTTGGCGACCGAGCGGCGTTCGGAGGCGGGCGCCTCGAAGGCGGCGGCGACCAGCCCGCGCAAGGCGGTGAGCCGGACCGCGGGGTTGGCGCTGTTGCGGGCCGCGGCCATGAGCCGGCGGCGGCCCTCGAGGTGGTCGGGGCCGAGGATCAGGCCCGCCAAAAGGTCGGCTTCGGCTTGCCGCGCCGGGCTGAGCGGGCCGCACTCGGCGAGGATGCGGGCCGCTTCCTCGCGGGCGGCCACCACGCGGGCCTTCTCCTTCTGGTAGGTCTCCGCGCCGGTCGCGCCGGCGGGCGGCGCGGGCCAGTCGTTGAGGCGGGCGATCGCCAGGGCGAGGTTGCGGGCGTAGGCGAAGGCCAGGGGCGAACCCTTGGCGTTGGCCGTCATCTCCCGGAGGATGGTGACGGTCTTCTCGTCCACCTTGCCGGAAGTCACGAGCGAGCGGTAGCCGAGGATCTCGATCCGCTGTTTCTGCTCCTCGGACGTCGCGGTCCGGGTGGCGGCCTCGAGGTTCAGGTTGATCGCGAGGTTGTCGCCGTTGGCCGCGGCGATCATCCAGCGCAGGGCGTAGCCCCAGGCCACCTCGTTGGGCGGGAGGCGGGTCGGGTCGAGCCCGTTGGCGATGCCGGCCGCGTCCGTCAGCTGATCGTCGAGCAACGCGATGAGGCCTTCGCGCAGGCGTCGCGCCGGGCCGGCCGGGGCGTCGCGCAGGGCGGCCTTCGCCTCGTCCGTCCGCGTCCGTTCCAGGAGCGCGGCGGAAAGCCCGAGCGCGATGCGTCCGCGGTCGGCCGGTTTGAGCAGCGGCGAGGCCAGGGCCTGGTTGTAAAGTTCCTCCGCGGTCGCCGCCAAGCCGGCCGCCAGGGCCTCGTCAGCCAGCTCCAACGCCGTGCGCAGACGCGGGGCGCCGTCGGCCGGGGTGGCGACACCGGTGCCCAAGGTCGGAGCCGGCAGGTCCTGGGCGCGCGCGGGGGCGGCGAGACCGCCGGCGACGGCGAGGAGGGTGGCCAGAAACAACCGAGGCATCGACCCGACAATGTGCGGTCCGATGCCTCGGGCAAGAGGGGAGTGCGGTCGGTTCAGGCCTTGTCGAGACCGAAGGCCGTGTGCACGGCGCGGACCGCGGCGTCGGCCTTGGCGGGCTCGAGGGCGACCGAGATCTTGATCTCGGAGGTCGTGATGAGCTCGCTGTTCACGCCGACGGAGGCCAGCGCCTTGAACAGGGTGCCCGCGACGCCCGGGTGGGAGATCATCCCGACGCCCACGATGGAGAGCTTGGAGATCTCGCCCGCGGAGCGGACCGAGCCGGAGCCGAGCTTGCGGAGGGTCTCGCCGACGACCTTCTCGACGCGGCTGAACTGGTCGGTCGTCACCGAGAACGTCAGGTTGGACTTACCGTCCTTGCCGAGGTTCTTGATGATCATGTCCACGCTCAGGCCGGCCTCGCCGAGGTCGTCGAAGAGGGCGGCGAACGCCTGCGGGTTGTCGGGCAGGTCGCTGACCGTGACGCGGGTCTGCAGGCGGTCGAGGGCGACGCCGGCGATGGCCGCGTCTTCGAGGGTTTTGGCGATGGCTTTCACGATGGTACCGGGTTGGTCGTTGAAGGAGGAACGGACTTCGAAGGGGACGTTGTATTTCTGGGCGAACTCGACGGAGCGCGACTGCATCACCTTCGAGCCGCTGGAGGCCAGCTCGAGCATCTCCTCGTAGGAGATCTCGGGCAGCTTGCTCGCGTTGAGCACGATGCGGGGGTCGGCGGTGTAGACGCCGTCGACGTCCGTGTAGATCTGGCAGAGGTCGGCCTTGACGGCGGCCGCCACGGCGATGGCGGTGAGGTCCGAGCCGCCGCGGCCGAGGGTCGTGACCTGGCCCTGCTCGGTGACGCCTTGGAAACCGGCGACGACGACGACCTTGCCCTCTTCGAGGCGGGCCAGCAGGTCTCCGCCGGAGATGCGGGTGATGCGGGCGCGGGTGTGGATGTCGTCGGTGAAGATGCCGGCCTGGGCGCCCGTGCGGGACACGGCGGGCACGCCGATGGCGTGGAGGGCCATGACGGTCAGCGCGATGGTCTCCTGCTCGCCGACCGCCATGAGGACGTCCATCTCGCGCTCGTCCGGCAGCTTCTGGAGGGCCTTGGCGCGGGCGATGAGCTCGTTGGTCACGCCGCTGCGGGCGGAGACGACGACCACGAGGCGGTGGCCCTGGGACCACTGCTCCTTGATCTTGGCCGCCACATTCTGGATGCGGTCGACGTTGCCGACGGAGGTGCCGCCGTATTTCTGGACAATCAGGGCCATCCTTAGGATTCGGGGGAGAAGATGCGGAGCACGACCGGCTCCTCGAGGACCGTCTTGAGGCGGCGGAGCTCTGTCAAGACCTTGGACATCTTGGCCTCGTTGACTGGGTAGGTCGAGAGGGTGACGGTGCCGCGGCCCTGGTTCGGGTGCTCGTACTGGATCACGCGGGCGATCGAGACCTTGTGCTTCGAGAAGATGCGGTAGATGCCCTCGGACACGCCGGCCTTGTCGAGCAGCGACAGGCGCAGGTAGAACGGCGAGACGATCTCGTCGAGGTCGGCCATGCGGACTTTGCGGCCCTGGCTCTCGCGGGTGGCGAGGCTCTCGGCGGACAGGCCCGGGTTCGCCGCGCCCGTGAGGGCGGCGATGGCGTCGACGATGTCGCCGATGACCGCGGAGGCGGTGGCGTCGCCGCCCGCGCCGCGGCCGGTGAGGGTGGTGGCGCCGACGACGTCGCCGCGGAGGGTGATGCCGTTGTTCACGCCCGAGACGCGCGCGAGGATGTCGCGGTTGGGGACGAGCGCCGGGTAGACGCCGACGGTCATCCAGCCGGCCTTGAAGTCGCGGCGGATGACGGCGAGGTGCTTGAGCGCGAAGCCGAAGCGGCGGGCGAAGTCGATGTCGGCCGGGCCGATGTGGCGGATGCCCTCGACCAGCGTGCGGTTGCGCGGCGCCCACTTGCCGTGCGCCAGCCAGGCGAGGATGGAGGCCTTGTGGAAGACGTCGATGCCCTCGACGTCGAGCGTCGGGTCGGCCTCGGCGTAGCCGAGCTGCTGGGCCTCCTTGAGCGCGTCGGCGAAGGAGAGGCCGTCCTCGCCCATGCGGGTGAGGATGTGGTTGCAGGTGCCGTTGAGGATGCCGACGATCAGCTCGAAGCGGTTGGCGACGAGGCCTTCGCGGATGGCCTTGATGATGGGGATGC